>CAIPBW010000125.1 GCA_903863395.1 uncultured beta proteobacterium | reverse complement strand
GGTGGCCGCGACGGACTGTTGTGGCGCGCCAATCTGGATGCAACCGAATTCAACGGCTACATCGAATACCGCCAGTCTTTGGGTCCGACGGCCGGACGCCTGTATGCACGCCTGGCGCGTTTGTCCATCGCCGCCACTACGGCGCAGGATGTGGAAAACATTCTCGACGAGCAGCCCACCAGCATCCCGGCGCTGGACATTGTGGTGGAGGACTTTGAGCTGCGCGGCAAGAAGCTCGGGCGCATCGAGATCGAGGCGGTCAATCTGGGCGCGCAGGCCACGCGCGAGGCGGCGCGTGAATGGCGTCTGAACCGTTTCAACATTTCCACGCCCGAGGCCACGCTCACGGCCAGCGGCAACTGGACCAACATCAATTCGATGTCGGCACCGGGCAGCGCGCGCAGCATCAAGGACCGCCGCCGCACGGTAATGAACTTCAGTCTGGACATTGGCGACGCGGGCGAACTGCTCAAGCGCTTTGGCATGGTGGACGTGGTGCGCAAGGGCAAGGGCAAGATCGAAGGCCAGGTGGCCTGGCTGGGGTCGCCTTTTACGCTGGACTATCCCAGTTTCAACGGCAAGTTCAACGTCAACGTCGAGACCGGCCAGTTTCTCAAGACCGACCCCGGCATCGCCAGGCTGCTCGGGGTGCTGAGCCTGCAGTCGCTGCCACGGCGTTTGGCGCTGGACTTTCGCGACGTCTTTAGCGAAGGCTTTGCCTTTGACTTTTTGCGCGGCGATGTGAACATCGAACAGGGCATCGCGCGCACCAACAACCTGCAGATGAAGGGCGTGAGCGCTGCGGTATTGATGGAAGGTCAGGCCGACATTGCCAAGGAGACCCAGAGCATCAAGGTGCTGGTGATCCCGGAAATCAATGCCGGTAGCGCCTCGCTGATCTACTCGGCCATCAATCCGCTGGTGGGGCTGACCACCTTTCTGGCCAATGTGATCCTGCGCCGTCCGCTGATCGACGCCAACACCCAGGAGTTTCTGGTTGACGGCTCGTGGGTGGACCCGCAGGTCACCAAGGTCGAGCGCCGTTCCCCCAATGAGGCAGGCACCAAACCGGCCAAACCCGAGGAGTCCAAATGAAAGTTGCCGCCCTGCAGATGGTGTCTGGCGCAAGTCTGGATGACAACCTGCGCCAGGCGCGCAGCCTGTTGCAAGAGGCCGCCGCTGCGGGGGCAGAGTTGGCCATCCTGCCCGAGTACTTTTGCCTGATGGGCCAGAGCGACGCCGACAAGCTTGGCATCCGCGAAGAATTTGGCGCAGGGCCGATTCAGGACGCAATGGCGCAAAGCGCGCGCACCCTGGGCATGTGGGTGGTGGCGGGTACCCTGCCGCTGGCCAGTGCCGCAGCCGACCGGGTGTTCAACAGCAGCCTGGCCTTCAATCCGCAAGGCCAGTGTGTTGCGCGCTACGACAAGATTCACCTGTTTCGCTTTGACAACGGCAAGGAGTCGTACGACGAATCGCGGGTGCTGGCTGCGGGCTCCACGCCGACCCACTTTGACTTGCCCTCG
>CAIPBW010000124.1 GCA_903863395.1 uncultured beta proteobacterium | reverse complement strand
TCCACCATGTGGGCGTGGCCTTGTGCGTCAAAATGGGTGAGTGGGCTCATGGGCGGCTGAAAAAATTTACAGAACGTTTATCTTCAGCGGGCATCATACGGCCTGGACACACCGCATGAAGAACCATTGCATCAATCACTCTGGCCCAGCACGGCGTCGCATTGCCAAGGGGGGCGGGTTGCCGACCCTGGGCCGCGTGGCGCAGGCCGCTTTGCTTTGCCTGGCGCTTGGCCTGGGCAGCGCTGCTGTGCCGCAAACCCTGCCGGGGGCCGCCAGCAACGTGGGCGCGCAGTTGCCCAATCTGGGCGACGGCCTGGACATGTCGCTCGCGGCCGAGCGCAAACTGGGCGACCGCATTGCCAAAGAGCTGTACCGCGACCCCGACTACGTGGACGATGCGGTCATCATGGAATACGTGCAAGGCATCTGGCAGCCGTTGCTGGCTGCGGCGCGGCTGCGTGGCGAACTCACCCCGGACATGGACGCCAGCTATGCCTGGGAAGTGCTGCTCGGGCGCGACCGCTCGGTCAACGCCTTTGCGCTGCCGGGGGCGTATCTGGGCCTGCATCTGGGGCTGGTGGCGGTGGTGACCAGCGACGACGAACTCGCCTCGGTGCTGGCGCACGAACTCAGCCACGTCACGCAGCGCCACATCTCGCGCATGATCACGCGCCAAAGCGAGCAAGCGCCCTGGCTGCTGGGCGCAATGATTCTGGGCGTGCTGGCGGCCAGCAAGAGCCCGGACAGCGCCAACGCGATGATCGTGGGCGGCCAGGCGGTGTCGGCGCAAAGCCAGTTGAATTTTTCGCGCGACATGGAGCGCGAGGCCGACCGCATTGGCTTTGGTGTTTCGACCCAGGCCGGGTTTGAAGCGCAAGGTTTTGTCTCGATGTTCGAGAAGCTGCAGCAGGCCTCGCGCCTGAGCGACTCGGGCAACTTCCCCTACCTGCGCAGCCACCCGCTGAGCAGTGAGCGTATGGCCGACATGCAGGCACGCATCGCTCCGGCAATGGTGCAGACCGCACCACAGCCCGGCCGCTCGACGATGGAGCACAGCATGGTGGCCGCGCGCGCCCGGGTGTTGTCCAACACCACGGTCGACGCGCTGCGTGCCCGGTTGGTGGAAGCGCAGCCTCAATCGCTTGCGCGATTGACCGGCGTGCAGCAGGCAGGCGTGCTCTACGCAGCCAGCCTTGCCGCGGTCAAGCAGCGCGATTTTGCGCAGGCCCACACCTTGTGGGCGCAGTTGCGCGATCTCGTGCGCGCAGATGGGCGCGCGTCGCGGCTGGTGCGGCTGCTGGGTGCCGAGATCTGGCTGGCGCAGGACGACAGTGCGCGTGCACTCGAAGCCCTTGGTCAAGTCACTCCGGCCGAACGCGCTTTGACGCCCGCCAGCGCCAGCCGCGCCGAATTGTTTTTGCTCGCCCAGGTGCGCCAGGCCAGCAGCCCCCAGCGCGTGACCCCAAGCTTGCAGACCTGGGTGGCAGAGCACCCGCTCGACGCGTCGGCCTGGCAGCTGCTGGCGACCAACCTTTCCGCGCAGAACCGGGTGGTGGAGTCGATCCGGGCCCAGGCCGAAGTGAGCGCCGCCCAGCGTGATTACCCTGCGGCCCTGGCACAACTCAAGGCCGCGCAGGATTTGATTCGCAAGGGGGCGGCCCGGGCAGACCACATTGAAGCGTCGATTGTGGACACGCGCACGCGCCAGATCGAGTCAACGGTGCGAGAACAGGCGCTGGAGCGCTGAGTCAATCACCACCCCCAGCGCCGAGTACAGCAGCGAGCCCACCAGCGCCGCGCCAAACCCCTGGACGTGAAAGCCCTGCAAAATGCCTGCGGCCGACCAGAACATCAGGGCGTTGATGACAAACAGAAACAGCCCCAGCGTCAAAATCGTCACCGGCAGCGTCAGAAACACCAGCACCGGGCGCACCAGGGTGTTGAACAGGCCAATGACAAACGCCGCAATCAGCGCCGCGCCAAAGCTTTCAACCTGCACGCCACTGTAAAGGTGCGCCACCGCCAGCAGCGCCGTGGCACCCAGCAACCATTTGATGATCAGTTTCATGCGCCAAGAATAGCACTGCAGCGCGGGCGCATGCCGCAGGGGCGCTCGCTGCAGGTGCGCCCCACGTCATTACCAGGCAGCTCCCACCCCTTCGTCGCGAGGGCAGCGTCACCCCTTCGCCGCGAGGCCACTCCACCCCTTCGTCATTGCGAACGAAGTGAAGCAATCCATGACTTGGGGCTGCATGGACTGCCGCGTCGCTTTGCTCCTCGCAGTGACAGCCATTTGCCATCGCGAGGCCACTCCCCCACTTCGTCATCGCGAGGCCACTTCCCCCCTTCGT
>CAIPBW010000123.1 GCA_903863395.1 uncultured beta proteobacterium | reverse complement strand
CTCAATTTTGCGCAGCGCGGCGGCCTTTGGTTTTGGGCAAGTGATTGCGCTCAAGGGCACGGCGGCGCTGTGGTCACCCAAGGTGCTGCGCGCTGCCATGGGAGCGCACTTCGCGCTCACGCTGATCGAAGGCGTGGAGTTGGCAGCGCTGGACGCGCTGCAGGTTCCGATTGTGGTTACCAGCTCTCACCAGGGCGAACTGATTCAGAACCTGAAACTGCCCGCGCCCTGCGCCTGGGCCCTGGGCCACGAAGGGCAGGGGGTCGATCCGCAACTGATGGCGCGCGCCAGCCACTGGGCGCGCATTGGCCAGCCCGGTGGCGAGGAGTCGCTCAACGTCGCAGCGGCAGCCGCCATTTGTCTGCACGCCAGTGCGGTCGCGTCCACCTGAGTTCTTGCACTGCGTCTGGGATGCTAAAATAGGGCGCTTCACCGCACTTCGCACGCCCAAAGCCTCCACCGAGTCACATCCCTTCTTGCAACATGCCAAGAGTTGTCTCTTGAGCGCGTTTGGGCGTAACCGTAACCCATTCGGAGAACCCAGTGCTTTTGTCTCTCAAGGGAAATATCCCACCCGCCATTTTGGCGCTCGCAGACGGCACGGTCTATTTTGGAAATTCCATCGGAGCCACCGGCTCCACCGTTGGCGAGGTGGTGTTCAACACCTCCATGACCGGCTACCAGGAAATCCTCACAGACCCGAGCTATTGCCAGCAAATCGTCACGCTCACCTATCCCCACATTGGCAGCTACGGTATCAACCCGCAGGACGTTGAGTCCGACAAGGTTCAGGCCGCAGGTCTCATCATTCGCGACCTGCCCATGCTGGCGTCCAATTTCCGCTCGACCCAGGACCTGAGCCACTACCTGATGGCCGAGTCCACCGTAGCCATTGCCAATATCGACACGCGGCAACTCACACGCAAGCTGCGCACCCAGGGTGCCCAAAACGGTTGCATCCTGGCGCTCGCTGCCGGTGAATCGGTTACGCCGCAACACATTGCCCAGGCGGTTGCCGCCGCCCAAAGCGCGCCCAGTATGGCGGGTCTGGACCTGGCCAAGGTGGTGTCCTGCACCAGCGCTTACGCGTGGACGCAGACGGAGTGGACGCTTGACACAGGCTATGGCGAGCAGACCGCACCAAAATTCCATGTGGTCGCCTACGACTTTGGCGTCAAGAAGAACATTTTGCGCATGCTCAGCGAACGCGGCTGCAAGGTCACAGTGGTGCCCGCCACCACTTCGGCCGCTGACGTGCTGGCGCTCGCGCCCGACGGAGTCTTTCTGTCCAACGGTCCGGGTGACCCACAGCCTTGCAGCTACGCCATTGAGGCGGCGCGCACGTTGATGGATGCGGCCATTCCCACCTTCGGCATTTGCCTGGGCCACCAGATCATGGCGCTGGCCTCGGGGGCCGGCACCTTCAAGATGAAGTTTGGCCACCACGGGGCCAACCATCCGGTCAAGGACCTCGACAGTGGCCGCGTGAGCATCACCAGCCAGAACCACGGCTTTGCCGTTGACGAGCGAACGCTGCCAGCGCACTTGCGTGCCACCCACGTCAGCCTGTTTGACAACACGGTGCAGGGCTTGGAGCGCACCGACAAGCCGGCCTTCTGCTTCCAGGGGCACCCGGAGGCCAGCCCTGGCCCCCACGACATCGGTTACCTGTTTGACCGCTTCATCACCATGATGGAGAGCCACTGAACATGCCAAAACGTACTGACATTCAATCCATCCTGATCATTGGCGCGGGCCCGATCATCATCGGCCAGGCTTGCGAGTTCGACTACTCGGGTGTGCAGGCCTGCAAGGCGCTGCGCGAAGAGGGCTACAAGGTCATCCTGATCAACAGCAATCCGGCCACCATCATGACCGACCCGGCCACGGCCGACGTGACCTACATCGAACCCATCACCTGGCAGACGGTGGAGCGCATCATCGCGCGCGAGCGCCCGGACGCGATCCTGCCGACCATGGGCGGGCAAACCGCGCTCAACTGCGCCCTCGACTTGTGGCACCACGGCGTGCTGGATAAATACAAGGTTGAATTGATTGGTGCCACGCCCGAAGCGATTGACAAGGCCGAAGACCGCCTCAAGTTCAAGGACGCCATGACCCGCATTGGCCTGGGTTCGGCGCGCTCGGGCATTGCCCACAGCATGGAAGAAGCCTGGGGCGTGCAAAAGGCGGTGGGTTTCCCCACGGTCATCCGGCCTAGCTTTACCCTGGGCGGCACCGGCGGCGGTATTGCCTACAACTCCGAAGAGTTCGAGACCATTTGCAAGCGTGGCCTCGAAGCCTCACCCACCAATGAGCTGCTGATCGAAGAGTCGCTCCTGGGTTGGAAAGAGTACGAGATGGAGGTGGTGCGCGACAAGGCCGACAACTGCATCATCGTTTGCTCGATTGAAAACCTCGACCCCATGGGCGTGCACACCGGCGACTCGATCACCGTGGCACCCGCGCAGACGCTTACCGACAAGGAATACCAGATCCTGCGCAATGCCAGTCTGGCCGTGCTGCGCGAGATTGGCGTGGACACAGGCGGCTCCAACGTGCAGTTCGCCATCAATCCGGTCGATGGTCGCATGATCGTGATCGAGATGAACCCGCGCGTCTCGCGCTCGTCGGCGCTGGCGTCCAAGGCCACGGGTTTTCCGATTGCCAAGGTGGCCGCCAAGCTGGCGGTGGGCTTTACCCTGGACGAATTGCGCAACGACATTACCGGCGGTGCCACGCCTGCGAGCTTTGAGCCCAGCATCGACTACGTGGTCACCAAGATCCCGCGCTTTGCGTTTGAGAAGTTTCCCGCAGCCGACAGCCGCCTGACCACGCAGATGAAGTCGGTGGGTGAAGTCATGGCCATGGGCCGCACCTTTCAGGAGTCGTTCCAGAAGGCGCTGCGCGGCCTCGAAGTGGGCGTGGACGGCATGAACGAGAAGACCCAGGACCGTGAGGTGCTTGAGCGCGAACTCGGCGAGCCCGGGCCCGAGCGTATCTGGTTTGTGGGCGACGCCTTTGCCGCAGGCTGGAGCGTTGACGAAGTGTTTGAGCTGACCAAGATCGACCGCTGGTTTCTGGTGCAGATCGAACAGATCGTGCAGATCGAACTTGAAATCGAACGCCTGCCGGTGCCACCGGGCGGCTCGGCGCTTGATCAGATCGACGCGGCCACGCTGCGTGCCTTGAAGCAAAAGGGCTTCTCCGACCGGCGCCTGGCGCGCCAGTTCAAGACCACCGATACCGCCGTGCGCAACAAGCGCCGCGCGCTGGGCGTGCGCCCGGTGTACAAGCGGGTGGACACCTGCGCGGCCGAGTTTGGCACCAACACCGCCTACCTCTACTCCACCTACGAGGCCGAAGGTTCGGAGTGCGAAGCCGACCCCAGCAACAACAAAAAAATCATGGTGCTCGGCGGCGGCCCCAACCGCATCGGGCAGGGCATCGAGTTTGACTACTGCTGCGTGCATGCCGCCCTGGCCATGCGCGAAGACGGTTACGAGACCATCATGGTCAACTGCAACCCCGAGACCGTCTCCACCGACTACGACACCTCCGACCGCCTTTACTTTGAGCCACTCACTCTGGAAGACGTGCTCGAAATTGTGGACAAGGAAAAGCCGCTGGGCGTAATCGTGCAGTACGGCGGCCAAACGCCGCTGAAGCTGGCGCTTGATCTGGAGGCCAACGGCGTGCCCATCATCGGCACCAGCCCCGACATGATCGACGCGGCCGAAGACCGCGAGCGCTTCCAGAAGCTGCTGCATGCACTGGAGTTGCGCCAACCCCCCAACGCCACGGCGCGCACCGAGCCCGAGGCGCTGGAGAAGGCCGCAGCGCTGGGTTATCCGCTGGTGGTGCGGCCAAGCTACGTGCTCGGTGGGCGCGCCATGGAAATCGTGCACGAGCAGCGCGACCTCGAGCGCTACATGCGTGAAGCGGTCAAGGTCAGCAACGATTCGCCGGTGCTGCTGGACCGATTCTTGAGCGACGCCATCGAATGCGATGTGGACTGCCTGCGCGACCCGCTGGGCGTGACCTTTATCGGTGGCGTGATGGAGCACATCGAGCAGGCGGGAGTGCACAGCGGCGACTCAGCCTGTTCGCTGCCACCCTATAGCTTGAGCGCGCAGACGGTGACCGAAATCAAGCGCCAGACCGCCGCCATGGCCCAGGCCCTGAACGTGGTCGGCCTGATGAACGTGCAGTTTGCCATCCAGAACATCGATTCGCAGGACGTGATTTACGTGCTCGAAGTCAACCCGCGCGCTTCACGCACGGTGCCGTTTGTCAGCAAGGCCACCGGCATCCAGTTGGCCAAGGTGGCAGCGCGCTGCATGGTTGGTCAGTCGCTGGCGTCGCAGGGCATTCGCCAGGAGGTGACGCCGCCTTACTTCAGCGTCAAGGAAGCGGTGTTCCCGTTCGTCAAGTTCCCCGGGGTGGACACCATTCTGGGGCCAGAGATGAAGTCCACCGGCGAGGTCATGGGCGTGGGCAAGACCTTTGGCGAAGCCTTCATCAAGTCGCAGCTCGGAGCCGGGGCCAAGTTGCCGCGCTCGGGCAAGGTGTTTATCTCGGTCAAGCAAAGCGATAAGCCGCGCGCCGTGGAAGTGGCGCGCCGTCTGCTGGAGATGGGCTTTACGCTGGTGGCCACCAAGGGCACGGCAGCGTCCATCAACGCCACCGGCGTACCGTGCGCCGTGGT
>CAIPBW010000122.1 GCA_903863395.1 uncultured beta proteobacterium | reverse complement strand
GCACCGGCGACAAAGGCTTTATCGACGCGCAAAACTGCCTGCATATCACCGGACGTTTGAAGGATTTGTTCAAGACCAGCAAGGGCAAGTACGTGGCACCGGCACCGATCGAGGATCGCCTGGTGATGCATGAAGCACTGGAGGCCTGCGTCGTGACCGGCGCCAACCTGAGTCAACCCCTGGGCATCGTTCTGCTCAACGCCAACGCGGTGGCACAGATCGACGATCCGGTGGCCAAGGCGGCGCTGCAAACGTCGCTGGCCGCCCACCTGAAGGCCGTCAATTCAACGCTGGACCCGCACGAGCAACTGGGCTGTCTGGTCGTGGTTGCAACGCCTTGGTCGGTGGAGAACGACATCATCACGCCAACCTTCAAAGTCAAGCGCAACCGCATCGAGGACCTTTACGCGGCGCACTACGAGCCATGGGCAAAATCGGGTGAAAAGGTCATCTGGCAGACGGACTGAGCAGCAACCAGCCATCAACGCTCGATCGGCGTGCTGACGATCACAGCGCCCACCTTGGGTGCCTCGATCAGCGAAACCGCGCCAGCCGCAAACCCACATGAATGGCACTGCGAAGGCTTAGTTCGCCCGCATACTGCCAAGCATCAGCATTGCCTGTTGCGCAAGCACAATCTCGCGCCCCATGATTTTGTGAATATGGTGTTGCAGCTTCTTTACCAAAGGCGACCTCTGTGCGATCCGATCAAGCGGCAACGAACAAACCTCGGCATCCTGAAGCGCGACCGCATTGGGCTCAACTCTTGTGGATTCAGCGCAATGGGCAGGCAAAGCTTCTTCCAATTGCAGTTGATGCAGGTGCCTTTGGCAATTTGTTCGTTGTTCGTTGGGCAAGTCTCGATACCACGAGAAGATTTTTTGGCTGGGGTAATCACATTGCCCACACTATGGTCTCACCTGCGCAATGATGGGCGTAGATGACAGCATCTGGCCCATTTCCTGGGCAAAGCTGAGTATTCCGGTCCAACGTGACCGGTGATTCCGGGATCGTGACCGACGTTCCGGTGAACGTGACCGCAGGGATTCCGGCAACGTGACCGCTGATTCCGACGAACGTGACCGCTGGCAACGGTGATGACAGTCGGCACGACGGTATACGCCGTCGGAATGGTGTTGCGCATAAACGAAACCGAGCGTGGCGTGTAAGTTCGATGCTTTTTGCAAAGGACCACATGCCCGCCTTAAGGATCAATATGCGCAAACTCAAAGACGCCCTGCGTCTGAAGTTCGAGGGTGGACAGTCCCACCAACAAATCGCCAATGCCCTGGGCATCTCTAAAGGCGTTGTCACCAAGTACGTGGGCCTGGCGGTCGCCGCCGCTCTGGATTGGAAGGCGATTGCGGCTATGGATGAGGCTGCGCTGGAGCGACGCTTGCTGGCGTCTCCTCGTCCCAGCGACATGTACGCCCAGCCTGACTACGGACGCATCCACCAAGAACTCGGACGCAAGGGCGTGACTCTCACGCTGCTGTGGGAGGAATACTGCGCCCAGGCGGGCGACGAGTACAGGGCAGACAACCCAATCAAGCCCTGGCGCTATTCGCAGTTCTGCGAGAACTACCGCCAGTTTGCCAAACGCCTGAAGCGCTCCATGCGCCAAGTCCACCGCGCCGGCGAGAAGTTATTCATTGACTATGCAGGCCCTACCATTGCGCTGGTGATCAATGGCCAAGAGATAGGACGGGCCAATATCTTTGTCGCAGCCATCGGCGTCTCAGGCTACTGCTTCTGCCTTGCCACGCCGGCGCAAACGGCGCGTGACTGGTTGGGCGCAACCGCGCAGGCGTTGAGCTTTTATGGCGGCGTGCCCCAGCTCATCGTCCCCGACAACCCGCGCGCGCTCGTCACAGTGGCCAACCGCTACGAACCACTGCTCACCGACACAGTGCAAGACTTTGCCCGTCACTACGGCTGCTCGGTGCTGCCCGCTCGGGCCTACCATCCCCAGGACAAACCCAAGGTCGAACTCAGCGTGCTTCTGGTCGAGCGCTGGATACTGGCACGCCTGCGTAAATTCCAATTTGCCAGCGTACATGAGGTCAACGAGGCAATAACGCCCTTGCTGCAATGGCTCAACCAACGTGCGTTTCAAAAGCTACCGGGCAGTCGCGCCAGCGTGTTTGCCCACATCGACGCCCCGACCCTGATGGCTCTGCCGGTGCAGCCCTGGGAATGGGCAGTCTTCAAAACGGTTCGTGTTCACATCGACAGCCATGTCGAGTTTGAGGGACACCGCTACAGCGTACCCAACGCTTTGGTCGGGTTGGCGCTGGAACTGCGCGTCACCGTCCATGCAGTCGAGGTCTTGTACCGTGGCAACCGGGTTGCCAGCCACATACGCTGCGCCCACAAAGGTGGCTTTACCACCGTGATCGAGCATCTACCCGAACGCTATCAACATCAATCCCAGTGGACGCCTGAGCGGCTTGTGGCTTGGGGTGAGCGAATCGGCGTGGCGTGTGCTGCCACGGTGCGCAAGATGCTTGATCGCCAACGCCACCCAGAGCATGCCTATCGTGCCTGCCTGGGTCTTCTGTCGCTCTCCAAGCGCTATGGCGATGCTCGGCTGGAGGCAGCGTGCACTCTGGCACTGAACCTGGGAACCAGCAAATACACCCACATCCGCGACATCTTGCTCAATCGGCGCGACCTGCTACAGGCCAACGCCACCCCTGAATGGACCAGCCCACCTCACGCCCATGTGCGTGGCGCGAACTATTACCAATGAATCCCAATTCGGACAATCAAAAAATGATGATCAACACCACCTTGAACCAACTGCGCGAACTGCGTCTTGAGAGCATGGCGCAGGCACTGGAGCAGCAGCTCACGCAAAGCGCAATCAGCGCCATGAGCTTTGAAGAGAGGTTGGCGCTGCTGGTAGACCGTGAGGTGCACGGCAGACAAGACCGGCGCTGTGCGCGTTTGCTAAAAACTGCCAAACTCAAATATCCGCAAGCCGCCATTGAAGACCTCGACAGCCGTAGCACACGGGGTCTGGAGCGCGCCGCGGTGATGAGCCTGGCCCTGGGCGAATGGGTCAAGTCAGGTCATGCCGTGCTGATTACCGGCCCCACCGGCGCTGGCAAGTCGTGGCTGGCGTGTGCCCTGGCCCAGCATGCTTGCCGACGTGGTCACAGTGCGCTGTATCAGCGGGTTCCCCGCTTGGGTGAGGAACTGCGCATCCGTCATGCCAATGGCACGTTTACGCGCTGGCTCGACACCCTAAAAAATACTGATGTGCTTCTGCTAGACGACTGGGGCATGGCTGCCATGGATGGACAAACCAGGGCCGATCTGTTGGAGATCATTGACGACCGGGCCAGCTACCGCGCCACCATCATCACCAGCCAGTTACCCATTGAGCATTGGCATGAGTGGATTGGTGACCAGACAGTGGCCGATGCAATGCTGGATCGGCTCATGCAAAACCACCACCGTTTCACGCTCACTGGCGAATCGCTGCGCAAGAAGAACCCGCCAGCAAAAAGCAAGAGCGACAACTAAGCCAACACCAACACCTTTTGGGGGGCGCCTCCGGCGGCCTGGCAGGGGCCTATGAATTGAAAAACAACCCAATGCAAGGGAAGGAAAACAGCCGAAAAAGCACGTCGGCATAAAATCAAAACGCGCAACACCGACCCTCGGTCACGTTCGCCGGCATTCCGGTCACGTTGCCGGAATCAGCGGTCACGTTCACCGGAATACGCAGGCACAAATGAGTGAGCTCATGGGTGCTGGGGTGGTCGATGGTCGGCAGTACCAGATGGCCTTCAACTGAATGGGCTCCTGATCTGGGTTTATTGGTACAGTTGTATATGTCAGTGATAGTGTTACAATAAATCAACACATCGGCACATCAATACGACCATGACTGATACCAAGACCTTCACCCTGGACGACCTGTGCACCCTGAGCGATACGCCCAAACGCACG
>CAIPBW010000121.1 GCA_903863395.1 uncultured beta proteobacterium | reverse complement strand
TGAGTTGCGTGTGGAAAGCGGCGATGTGGGAATAGGCGCGGCTGTGGGCCAGCAATTTTGGTGGGTGCATGGTGTGTGCTGTGGTCAAACAATGTGCAGTTCAGGCTACCACATGACTTGCCCGAGGTGCTGCGCCTTGTCATGGTAACGGCGATCCGCCGTTATGCCCGAAGTCGTGGCGTTGGCCGCCCCGGCACAACCACGCCCCAAGAACCTACAGGCCTACCAACTTCTTGGCATCTGCCAGGCCGGAATGTTCGAACGCTGGCTTGAACGCGTCAAGTTCAAGCGCCGTCATTCCGACATCCGCAGACTGGCCCACCACGCGCCACTGCACCACGGCTTCAACCACCTGGCGCACGAGGGCCAACGCTTGTTCCGCAGTCAGTGCGAACTGTGAGGCTTGCCCCATCAATTGAGCCATGCTTGTGATGGGGCCCGTGTCTTCGCTTAACCAGGTCTTGGATTCGCGGTCTTTGTCCGGCATTGGATTGATGTCGAAGGCCGGCGACAACTGCCATTGGTTGGCACCCATGTAGAGAAATCCGATGTTTTGCAGATGGTCGTCGACGTTGGTGATGAGGTGGTGAAACACCAGACGGCGCCACAGCTCGCGAGCGTCGTCCACATAGTTGGCGCAAACCCCTTTCATCACCGCAAGTACCTCGGTGTAAGCGTGGTCAGCTTGTCGACTCGCCTGGAGCAGCGTAGCGCCTGACATGTAGGGGATGCGCGCATCCTCGGGCGTGCGGTCGAATCGGCGGATGACTGCTACAGGGGTGCCTTGCACCACCGTCACATGGGCATGCGCAGCGTTGATGCCCGCCAAGCTTCCCAGCTTGAGCGCAAGGACCTCCGCACGCGTCACATTGCGCTCGTCGTTGATGCTCGGGAACTTACCCAGTGCCAAGAGCCCTTCCTCGTCCAGGATGCTGCATTTCGGGCGCATGCCTCCCAAGGAGGTACCCTTGCCTCGCAGATAGGCCAAATCCTTGGCTGTGTCCTTGCCCAGCTCGACCGCGCGTGAAGCCGAAAGCATCTTTTCAAGCTCCAGCAATGGCGGTGTCGCTCGTCGGCCCCCAGGGGCGGACTCCAGATAAGCCCCATGCGCATTGCGCAGGCGCAAGGCACCCATGCGGCTGAAGTCATCGACGGCGCAAAGGTAGTCGAGCTCGGTCAGCGCCCCCAGGGTTGGGTCATCCTCGCGCCGCTTGGCATGCGCGCGGGCGATGACACGGCGGCCCCAGGCGTCAGGCTCGGTGTCGCCTAGCGCGAGAAAGAACAACGAGTCTTCTTTGGTCGCAGCCTTGCGGGTCTGGTACCCCGGCGTGGCCGTGAGGTCCGGTGATACGTTGAACGTGTCCTTGTTGTCCAGCCAATCCTGAAAGTAGGCAAACTGGGTGAACACTCGAGGCCCGTTGCGCACAAACACGAGTTTGCCCACGGGCGTGCCTACCTTGCCCAGGCACACGTCCAGTTCTGTCTTCATGTTCTGTGCCGCAGCACCCGCTCGCCCAGCCATATCGTGCCAACTCCTCAAAATGCTTTGGGTACCTTGCGGCGCTTGCTGTAGACCCGCGTGGGCAGTTCTGCATCCATCAGCGCGAGCCCCACGGAATCAGTCGGCGTATCCAGAAGCAAGCGCAGCTTCTCCAACTCCCCAAACACCTGAAGAGCACTGCCCAGATAGGTGAGTGCCGTTCCAGAATGCCCGTCCTCCAGCCGCCGTACCGTGCTTACCGAAACGCCCATGCGAGACGCCAGGTCGGCTTGCGACAAACCCCGCCGCCGACGCGCGAGCGCGATGCTCTGGCCCAGCGCCTTGAGAGCTCGGTCGACGGGGAAGTTAGCAGCAGTAGCCATGTGAAATATTCCTCATAAGAACGCTTGAATGCCACAATCGCTCTAATAAGATTAATATACCAGACTTAACCCACGCTCCCTGGTTTCTTTGGGTCACCAGCGTAGTAAAACCGGCGCACCAAGAAAAAACCCCGCTGCGTTGCCGCAGCGGGGTTTGGCTTGTAACTTTCAACTGACTTGCGACAGCGTCAAATTCGAACGTGTGGAACACGCCCACAGCCAATGCGGAACCGGTACCGTCGGCCTTCAAAGCG
>CAIPBW010000120.1 GCA_903863395.1 uncultured beta proteobacterium | reverse complement strand
TGCCACAGAGCGGCACGGCAAGGGCGAAGCGCAGGTGCTATTCGCCAGCGTCGAGCGCTGGGCACGCGACAACGGCGCCCAATGGCTGCGCCTCGGAGTCGTTGCGGGCAATGCGCGTGCACAGCGCTTTTGGCACTCGCAGGGTTTCACGCAGGTGCGTACACGCGAAGGGATGCAGTTTGGCAATCTGTTCCAGACCGTGCTCGTGATGTACAAACCCCTTGCGGGCGGCACGCCCGCCGAGTACCTGTCATTGGTGCCGCGCGACCAGCCTGATCGGCATAATGACTGATCGCGTAAAGCACGTCAGCGTCAACGCCGCTTATGAATCACAGCACCCCACCCCTCACCGCCGAAGTTCGCCAAGCCGCGCAACGCAGCGTGCTGTGTCGCCCAAGGAAATCTGGGCGATCGTGGACGATCAGCATGTGGTGGTGGCCCATATTGCTTCGCCCCAAAGCGTGCGCAACGTCGCGCAGCAGCCGCTGCTGGCCATGACCGGCGAGCGCATCCCGGTTCACAGCGTGCTGGTAGTGGCAGTGCAGTCCGTGGCACCGATTGTGGCTCCGAGCTATTGGCGCTACCCCGAAGAGACCACCGAAGCGTCACAGGTAGCTTCGGCCATGCGCACGTATGGCGTGCGGCTGCGGTAAGCTACGGCCCTGATTTCCCCCACCCAAGCGGAGAAGCCTCGCATGTCTAAGTTCCTGCACGCCATGAAGACCCTGATCTTTGCCAGCCGCTGGCTGCAGGCGCCGCTGTACCTGGGGCTGATTGTGGCGCAGGGCGTTTACGTGTACCAGTTCATGCTGGAGTTGGTCCATCTGGTCACCAAGGTGGGCGCGCTGAGCGAGACCGACATCATGCTCACGGTGCTGGGTCTGATTGATGTTGTGATGATCGCCAACCTGTTGGTCATGGTGATCGTGGGCGGTTACGAGACTTTTGTCTCGCGGCTGGACCTGCAAAGCCACCCCGATCAGCCCGAGTGGCTGTCGCACGTGAACGCCAGCGTGCTCAAGGTCAAACTGGCAATGGCGCTGATCGGCATTTCGTCCATCGACCTGCTGCGCACCTTCATCAACGCCGCCCATCTGGATGACCGCGTCATCCTGTGGCGGGTGCTGATCCATGTGACCTTCCTGGTGTCGGCACTGGCACTGGCCTTCACCGACCGGTTGATGACCAGCACCCTGGCGCTGACCGACAAAAAGGCGGGTTGAAGCCAGGGCACCCTGGCGACCCCTGCGCAATCAATCGAGGGAAAAAAATGCCACCCTTTCGGGTGGCATATAAAGTCTCCGAAGAGACGTCGTTGGAATCCTTGCATACCGCACTATCCGCGCTGCGCTTCAACTTTTTGAACTGTGACAGCAGTTGGCTAGAACTTTAAGGATTTCGAAGCCATCGGTATATCCCCCATTCGGGTGAATTTTGGAGTTTTTTCACCGAAAAGCGGGTTCAACCCTGCCCTGCGGCGACACGCAAGCCGCAAAACGGGGTGTTGAACCTCAGGCTTGCAGCGGCAGGCGGATTTCGAAACAGGCACCGCCCTCGGGGCGGTTGTGGCAACTTGCCTTGCCGCCATGGCGCAGGGCTATCGACTTCACCAGCGAGAGCCCCAGGCCAACGCCGCCGTCGCGCTCGGACGCACCGGGCAGGCGGTAAAACGGCTCAAAGATGCGCTCCTGCAGGGCAATGGGTACGCCCGGCCCCTGGTCGCAGACCTGGATGACGGCCTGACCCGCGTCGCGGCTCAAGCTCAGGGTGGTTTCGCCGTGGGTGTAGCGGCTGGCGTTTTCCAGCAGGTTGCGCACTGCGCGGCGCAACAGCTTGCTCACGCCTGGCACCACCAGTTCGGAGTCGGCCAGCGCCACGTTGAGCGTGGTCTGCGTGTGCGCGCATTCTTCTGCCGCCAGCCCGACCAGGTCCACCGGTTCCACCGTGCCCAGGTCGGCCTCTTTGGCGTCGAGGCGGCTGGCCAGCAAAATCTCCCCCACCAGGGCGTCTAATTCGCCAATGCTGCGCGCGATTTCTTCCTTGGCCGCTGGGCTCGGATGGGTGCCCATCAATTCCAGGCTCATGCGGATGCGCGTCAGCGGCGAGCGCAACTCGTGCGACGCGTTGGCCAGCAGCGATTTTTGCGAAGCCAGTAGCGCGTCGCGTGCCTTGAGCAGGGCCTCAACCTGTTGCGCGGCTCGGTTGAAGCGCGCTGCCAGAAAGCCAACCTCGTCGTTGCCCATTACCTCTACCCGCGCGCTCAGGTTACCTTCGCCCCACTGCTCCACGCTGCGCTGCAGCGATTCCAGCCGTCGCGTAAGGCGGCGCACGATAGGGTAAGTGCCCAGCGCTACGGCCACGGCCACCAGAGCGAGCATCCACAAAAAACCAAACGGCGCACGCCAACTCGACGCCGGGCGCCGGGGCAGATGCAGGTGCATGGTTTGTCCGTCCTGCATTTGCACTTCAAACTCTGGGCCTTCGCCAAAGCGCCCGGGTCGTGTGCCCGGCTCGCCCGGTGGCATGGGCGGTGCATCGGTGCCACCTTCGGCGGTGGGTGGATGGTGATGATCGGGCAGGTGCCCTGGGTGCAGGCGGCCGTTGCCGATGATGTCGCCCGACGGGTTGCGTATCACCACTTCGTGCAGGGGCGGCTCGGCCGCCAAGCGCCATGCCCAACCCACCAGAAGGGTTAGCACCGCCACTGCCAGCACCACTGCCAGCCAGATGCGAACGTAGAGTTTGTTCAGAAGCATGGCTCAGCCTGGGCTCGGGGCTCAGTCTTGCTGACGGGCAAAGACATAGCCCACGCCGCGCACGGTCAGAATGCGCTTGGGTACCTTGGGGTCAATTTCAATGGCGGCGCGGATGCGCCCCATGTGCACGTCAATCGAGCGGTCAAAGGCTTCAAGTTCGCGCCCACGCACCGCCTCCATGATCTGGTCGCGGCTGAGTACCCGCCCGGCGCGCTCGGCCAGTGTGACCAGCAGGTCAAACTGGTACGAGGTCAGCTCGCACAAGGTGCCGCTCACCGACACGGTGCGGGCATCGCGGTCAATTTCCAACGAGCCAAAGCGCAGCACGTGGGTTGCGGGGGCGATGTTGTCGGCGCTGCGGCGCAGAATTGCGCGAATGCGCGCCAGCAACTCGCGCGGCTCAAACGGCTTGGGCAAGTAGTCGTCGGCACCCACTTCCAGGCCGATGATGCGGTCCATCGCATCGCCCTTGGCGGTGAGCATCAACACCGGTACCTGCGCCAGGGAATTGGGCAGGGCGCGGATGCGGCGGCACACTTCCAGTCCGTCGATGTCGGGCAGCATCAGGTCCAGAATCACCAGGTCGGGCGTCTCGCCAGTGGCACCGTTACCGAGTTGTGCCAGCGCGCCAAGGCCGTCGCTGGCGTGGCTGACCGAGAAACCCGACTGCTCCAGGTACTGCATCACCATGGAAGCCAGGCGTACATCGTCTTCAATCATCAGGAGGTGTTGGCGCATGGTTGCAGTCTATCCCGGCCCGGTGCTGCCAATGTGAGGGCCATCTTTGCGCGGCGTAAAGTTTGGTAAATCGGGGTGCTGCCCGCAGGTGCCGTAGAGGGGCATCCCAAAGTCATCTAAACTAGGTCGGTTGCGTTCAACTTCTGCTGGGTTCCTCATTCCATGCTATTCCAAACTATTCGTCTGCAATTTGCCGCCCTTGTGATGGCGGCCCTGGTTAGTGCCTGTGGTGGTGGAAGTTCTGCGCCACCTCCGGCGGGCGGCATCACGGTGACGGCCGGCGACGGGCAGGCCACGGTGACCTGGACCCCCGATGCTGGCGTAGAGTACTGGCTGTTTTACGCTCCAACGGCCTCTATTTCTACCAAGGACCTGAGCAAGATCCCCAGCCACCTTGACCTGCTGAATGTGACCTCGCCCTATGTGGTGAGCGGCTTGGTCAATGGTGTCACCTATTCCTTCACGCTCGATGGCCGCACAGGTGGCGGACCCGGTGGCGAGGGCACGCCCTCGAAGTCGGTCGTTCCGCGCATGGCCGGTGCCACCTGGGCAGCGGCCACCGGCGGCAATGCTGCGGGCGGGGCATTGGGCAGCGCTGCGCTGCGTGGCGTGACCTATGGCACCAGCGCCGACGCCACCACCCACTATCTGGCGGTGGGCGCTGCGTCGGTCGTGTACCAAAGCGCCAACGGCGCAGATTGGACTGCGATTACCAGTGCACCCAGCGCCGACTGGAACGCCACGATCTACACCCTGAGCAAATACATTGCACTGGGCTCTGCGGGCAAGGTGGCTTACAGCACCGATCTGGCCACCTGGACCAGTGCCACCTCCAACACCACCAGCAACCTCTATGCGGTGGCCAGCAATGGCGCGATGGCGGTTGCCGTGGGCGATGGCGGCACCATTCGCACCTCAACCGATGGCATCACCTGGAGCGCAGCGACCACCGTGCCCAGCAGCAGCAACCTGTATGGCGTGTCCTACTCGTTTAGCGGTATGTGGATTGCCGTGGGCGCAGGCGGCACGCTGCTGACCAGCGCTGACGGCCTGACCTGGAGTGCCAAGACTTCGGGTACCACCGCCGACTTGTACGCAGTTACCTCACGCTATATCACGGCGTACAACTACGTCGCCGTGGGCGACGCGGGCACCGTGCTCACCAGTGTGGACGGCACCACCTGGACCAGCCAGAACCTGGGTGCTACTACCAACCTGCGCGCCATTGTTGGCAGCACCGGGCAATACCTGGCCGTGGGCACGGGCGGCACCGTTTTCACGGGACTGACCGACAGCGCTGGCGCGAACACTTGGACCCAACAGTCCAGCGGCGTGACGGCCGATTTGAAAGCGGTGTTTGCCGCCCAGGCGCAATACGTCGCCGTGGGCAACAACGGAGCCGCCTTCTACTCGCGTTAGTGCGCAGAACAACCCTCGCGCCGATACCCTGGCAGGGCGGCGCGGGTGCAGCAGGATGTTTCGCCCAGATCGCTCAGCGCTTGAGCACCTTCATGCGCCAAAGGAGCAGCAGAAGCAGCAGGGGCGGAATGGCGGTCAGACCGGTGGCCACAAAGGCTGTGGCGTAGGCACCAAGGAGTCCCTGGCTGGGCGTAAGCGTCTCGATCGCAATCCCGGAAAATCCCTTGAGAAACTTGCCAAGTAGCGCGTAGGTCGACGACAGCATGGCGTATTGCGTGGCGGTGTAGCCCAGGCTCGTCAGGCTCGACATATAGGTGACCAGGGCAACTCCGGCGAAGGACTGGGCAAAAGCGTCGAGCGTCATCACGGAAGCAAACAGCGCTGTGCCGTTGTGGAAACTCAGCAAGGCAAATGCTGCCGTGCCCAAGCCTTCGAGCACCAGCCCGGCGATCAGCGTGGGCAGCAAGCCAATGCGCACCGCGCTGATGCCCGCCGCAGCAATACCCAGGAAGGTGGCGACCAGCCCAAACGAGCCGCGCACCCACGCGACCGTGTCCTTGGCCAGGCCAAGGTCGTGGTAGAACGGGTTGTACATCGGCCCCATTACGAAGTCGGGCAGGCGGTACAGCGCCACCATGAGCAGCATGACAAGTCCGGCGACCTTGTGCTTGGCAAAGAAGTCGACAAACGGGCCGACGACGGCATCGGCCAGGCCCCGCAGGCTCCACAACGAAGGTCGTTGCTGCAGTACTCCATCGGTGCGGACCGGTTCCGAGGCCAACAGGGTTGCCACCATGCACAGTGCCATCAGCACCGCCATGCCAACGTACGACACGGCCCACCCGACGCGTGCCGCGGCGGCAATGATCAAGGCGTCGGTGATGAGCAGCGCCATGCGGTAGCCGACCTGGGCCGCCGAGGTCATCAGCCCCACTTCGTCGGCGTCAGACGCCGATTCGATGCGCCAGGCGTCAATCGCAATATCCTGCGTGGCCGAAGCAAAGGCGGTCAGCAACGCAAAGGCACCAATCGCCGCGAGGCCCCCCTGGGTGCCGACAGCGGCCATGCCCAGCAGCCCGATGGTGACAAGAATCTGGCACAGCAGCATCCAGCCGCGCCGTCTGCCCAGGCGGCCGAGCAAGGGCACGTCAATGCGATCCACCAGGGGTGACCAGTAAACCTTGAAGGCGTAGGCGAAGCCGACCCACGAGATGAACCCAATCGCCACCAGGCTGGTGCCGTCGTCGCGCAACCAGTAGCCAAAGGTGTTGGCGGTAAGCAGGAAGGGAAGCCCCGAAGCGAAGCCCAGCGCCAGCATGATGGCGACTTTCGGCTGCTTGAGCTCCTGCAGCACTTCGAGTGCGCTGCGTTTGCGCCGCGCAGTGGCAGGGGCTGGCGGCATGGGCGCGGGCGGGGAATTGATCATGCAGGAATAATAGCGGCATGAACCTTGTGAAATCTCATCTGCGTGGGTCGATTGTTCGCGCGACGCAAATAGTCGGGTTGGCGCTGGTCATCGGCTGGGCGGGAGTTGTCTACGCCGGCGAGGGCCGCGAGGGCGTGCAGGTGGGTGGCACCTCGGCGTTTGCCAAGCTTGTGCCGGCCGAGCAGTTGGAGCGCTCGTCGTCGCAGCAGTACGCGATGATGCTCAGTCAGGCAGCAGAAAAGCGCGCGCTCGCACCCCAGGACAATGCCCAGCTCAAACGCCTGCGCGCGATTGCCAGCCGCATCATTCCGTTTGCACTCGACTGGAACCCGCGCGCCCGCGATTGGCGCTGGGAGGTCAACCTGCTGGGCTCCAACCAGATCAACGCGTATTGCATGCCTGGCGGCAAGATCGCTTTCTACACCGGCATCCTGAAAACCCTGCAGCTCACCGACGACGAAGTGGCCGTGGTGATGGGCCACGAAATCGCCCACGCGCTGCGCGAGCACGCACGCGAGCGCATCGGCAAGAACGCTGCCACCAATATCGGCGTCAGCGTGGTCAGCCAGTTGCTCAACCTGGGGCAGCTCGGGCAGACCGTCACCAACTACGGTGCCCAGTTGCTCACGCTCGAATTCAGCCGCGAGGACGAAACCGAAGCCGATCTGGTGGGTATGGAACTCGCCGCGCGTGCGGGTTTCGACCCGCGTGCAGGCGTGAGCCTGTGGCGCAAGATGAGCGCCGCCAACAAGAACGCGCCACCGCAATGGCTCTCCACCCACCCCTCGGGCGCCACCCGGATTGCCGAAATCGAAGCCAACCTGCCCAAGGTCATGCCGCTCTACGAACGCGCCCACGCCAGCCACCCTGCGCCTGCGGCACCCCATCTGCCGCCGTTAGGCGAATAGTGAGCGATGAAACCTGAATCCAATACGTGGCCGCTCAATTTCTGTTGGTGACCCAAGTGAACGATGGCGCGCAGGTTTGGGCATCCTGTGGGATGTCGCTATGTACTGTGGTCATGCGTACATCAGTTTGCCCACGGGCTCCGGAATGGGGCGGCCGAGTTGGGTGGCAGTATCTATCCATTCCTCTATAACAATTTGCACGTTTACAACTGCTTCCTGGTAAGTCCCACCGTCAGCCATGCACCCTGGCAGTTCCGGCACTTCAGCGATGAAGCATTTGTCATCGTCGCTCCAGTAAATCACAAGTTCATAACGGGTTTGCATGATTTTTACCTCGCAAGCTTGTATTTCAAGATGAGTGCTCTGACTTGTTTGACCTGGTAAGCCTTGGCATTGCCGCCCAGCGGTTGCACATTGATGATCTCCACGACACCTTGCTTGGTGTAAATGAAATGGTCACCCTTGATCCGAACTTCGAAGCCCAACTTTTGCAAAGCGTATTGCAAGTCTGCAAAGGCAAGGTTGTTGTCCGATGTCCCGCGGAGAATGGCAGCGAGGACGTTTTCGAATTTCCCCATGTTCCGCACTCTTCATTCACTGAAGCGTTAATAGTACACCGATCAACCTTGCCGCAATTGCCAAATTGTCATCAGCTATTTCCGCCTGCGCTGGCGGCCACTGCATAGCGCAGCTTGCCGTAGGCCTCCAGTAGCCGCTGGTGCATGGGGAAATGGGCCAGATCCAGCCCGAGCGTGGGTTGATCAAAAAAGACGCTCTCGCCTTGCAGCATGGCGCTGGCCTGCTGCAGTGTGGCGGCTCCGTACAGGGCTTCGAGCGCACCTTGGAAGGGCTCGGGGTCGCCCAGGCCGCGCAGGTGTTCGATGCAGGCGTAAACGCGCAGCCGCGCGGGGTTGATCTGGGCAAACTGGCGCACCCAGGCGCAGCCTTCTTCAATCGCCTCGTCGTCACCGACCGACAGCGCCAGCAGTGCCTTGAGCTCGCCCACGCGCAGGTCGCTCCAGAACGGGTTGTCGCCCGCAGCCAGACCGATCAACGCGGCCACCAGGCGCTCGTCGGCCAGGCCCGATTCGTTGAGTGCGTCAAGCAGATCACAGCGCTCCTGCTCGTCAAGGTCGCTCAGGTGGCAAATCGGTTCGCGCAAGGGGTTGGCGACGCTGTTGTTCTCCCACTCCAGGTCTTCCAGCGGGTAAATCTCGGACATGCCGGGCACGATGATGCGGCAGGCATAGACGCCCAGGTGGGTGAAGTCGGCCACATAGACGTCGTGGCCCAGGGCGTGGACGGCATCCTGCAGCCAGGCGTAATCCTGCGCCGTGCTGGTGCTGAAGTTCCAGTCGCAAAAGGCGAAGTCGCTTTTGGCTCCAAGAAAGTTCCAACTGACGATGCCGCTGGAATCGACGAAATGGATTTCCAGGTTGGGTGCGCTGGCCACCTCGTCCAGATCCAGACCCGGGGGCGGAAAGCCGCCCAGCGCGTCCAGGGCGCGGCCCTGCAGCAGTTCGGTGAGCGAGCGCTCCAGCGCCACTTCCAGGCGCGGGTGCGCGCCAAAACTCGAAAAGCAGCCTTGGTCGTGCGGGTTGAGCAGGGTCACGTTCATGACCGGAAACTGCCCGCCCAGCGAAGCGTCCTTGACCACAATGCCAAAGCCCGCCGCGCGCAAGCCCGCAATGCCTGCGGCAGTGCGGGGGTAGCGGTTGATCACTTCCTCGGGTACATCGGGCAGGCACAGGCCTTCGCGCAGGATGCGGAACTTGACATGGCGCTCGAAGATTTCTGACAGCGCCTGCGCGCGCGCTTCGGGCACCGAGTTGCCCGCCGACATGCCGTTGCTCACGTACAGGTTGCCAATGATGTTGACCGGAAACAGCACCTGCGCCTGGTCGCGCTGGCGCACGTAGGGGATGGTGCAGATGCCGCGCTCGGCGTTGCCCGAGTTGAAGTCCACCAGCGCCTGCGCCGCAATACTGCCCTGCGGGTTGTAGAACGCCTGCAGTTCGGGCGTGAGCAGTGCTTGCGGCCACTCGTCTTGCTCGTCCTGGGCAAACCACTGCTCTTGCGGGTAGTGCACAAAGGCGCGCTTGCGCCCTTCGGCAAAGGCGTAGCCCAGGTAGTAGTGGTTCCAGAAGTAGTTGGTGGACAGGCGCTCAAAAAATTCGCCCAGCGCACTGGCCAGCGCCGCCTCGCGCGAACCGCCTTTGCCGTTGGTGAACAGCAGCGGGCAGTCGCGCTCGCGCACATGGACTGACCAGATACCGTTGACCGGGTTGAGCCAGGAGCGCTCCTCGACGTGGAAATCCAGCGCCTCCAACCGGGTTTGCATGGTGGCGATGGACGATTCAAGCGCCGCGTCCTTGCCGACGATAAAGCTTTCAGAGTGCATGGGAGGTTCCTGGGGTGGGGGGTTCGAGTGTAGCCAGCATCGCGCGGCGTTGCCCCGTCGGACGCGCCCGCCCTGCGCACCAGCAGGGAAATTGCGTTGCCAGTAAGATTTGCCACCTTCCACAGACGAAAGCGGGTTCTTGTGACTACTGCACAACCAACATGGCGCTTTTTTCGCGCCGGCGGCTTTGACCAAGTGCGTCTGGAGACAGCGGCCGAACTGCTGGCCCTGCCCGAACTCGACCAAAAACTCTGGGTGGCGCTTTCGTGCCCGGTCAAGGGCATCGAGTTTGACGCCCGCACCCTGGCCCTGGTGGACACCGACGGCGACGGCCAGGTTCGCGCACCCGAACTGATTGCCGCGCTGCAATGGGCGGCAGCGCGCCTCAAGAGCCCGGACGTGCTGGTGCACCAGCTCGCCGGAGTGCCCCTGCAGGCCATCCGCGACGATGACGAAGTGGGCCAGCGCATCGCTGCTGCTGCGCAGGACGTGCTCGCCGATGCGGGCAGCGCAGACGGTTTGGTAACTGTGGACGCGGCCAGCGCCGCACAAGCGCGGTTTGCACAACGCGCCCTGGCTGCATGGGAGGCCGCAGGCGCGCAAGCCCAAACGCTGGGCGCTGCCACGCAAGCCGCCCACGCTGCTCTGGTGGCGGTGGCCGACAAGGTGGACGACTGGTTTGTGCGCAGCCGCATGGTGGCGTTTGACGCACGCGCCGGTGCGGCACTCAACGCCAGCACCGAGGCTCTGGCCGCGCTGGGCACCGCCACCCTCAGTCCGGGCAGCGACACCATCGCTGCCTTGCCGCTGGCCCAGGTGACGGCGGATGCGGTGCTGCCGTTGGTGGACGGTGTCAATCCAGCGTGGGCGCAGCGTTTGGCAGCCCTGCGCGCAGACGTGGCGCTGCCGGTACTGGGCGAGCGCACGGCGCTGACCGAGTCCGACTGGAGCGCGCTCAAAACCGCGCTCGCGCCTTACGCCGCCTGGCTTGCCAGCCAGCCCGACCCCACCGCCCAGGGGGAAGGCGTGCGCGACTTGGAGCAACTCGCGCGCTACGTGCGCGACCTGCAGTCGCTGGCCAACAACTTTGTTGCCTTTCGCGACTTCTACACGCGCCAGGGCCCGGCCACGTTCCAGGTCGGCACGCTCTACCTCGACGGGCGTTCTTGCGACCTGTGCGTGGCGGTCAATGACGCCGCCCGGCACGCAGCGCTGGCAACGCTGGCGCGCATCTGTCTGGTGTACGTGGAGTGTGTGCGTGCGACCGAAAAAATGACGGTGGCTGCAGCGTTTACCGCAGGCGACTCGGACCAGTTGATGGTTGGCCGCAATGGCGTGTTCTACGACCGCCAGGGGCGTGACTGGAGCGCCACGGTGACCAAGATCGTGGAGCATCCGATCAGCTTGCGCCAGGCATTTTGGTCGCCCTACAAGCGCCTCTCGCGCATGCTGGGCGAGCAGTTTCAAAAGTTTGCCGCCAGCAAGAGCGCTGCCGCCGATGGACAGTTGGCGTCGGCGGCAGCGCAGGTGTCGGCGCGTGCCACGTCCTCGGTCAAGCCCGCCAGCGCGCCGGTGGCTGCGTTTGACGTGGCCAAGTTTGCCGGCATATTTGCTGCCATCGGCCTGGCCATAGGGGCCATCGGCACCCTGCTGGCGTCGCTGGTTTCAGGCCTGATTGCGCTCAAGTGGTGGCAGTTGCCGCTGGCGCTGGCCGGGTTGATGCTGGTGATTTCGGCACCGGCCGTGCTGCTGGCCTGGTTCAAGCTGCGCAGCCGTACCTTGGGCCCGCTGCTAGACGCCAATGGCTGGGCCATCAACGCGCGGGCGCGCATCAACATTCCGTTTGGCACGGCGCTCACGCAAACCGCGCAACTGCCGCCCAACGCGCAGCGCTCGCTGGTGGACCCCTATGCTGAAAAGAAGAAGCCGTGGTGGCTGCTGGCGCTTGCCCTGGCGGCGTGCCTGGGTCTGGCCTGGAAACTTGGCTGGTTTTGACTACAGCTTGACCTTGAACGCCTTGCTGATCATGGCAAGGGATTCGGGGCTGTCCCAGGCTTGGGCGCCGTACACCTTGGAGAGTACGCGGCCCTGCGCATCGACCAGGATGGTGAGCGGTAGCCGGTTGGCACCGAGCATGTTTTCCAGTGCCAGCCGGTTGTCGATGAAGTTGGGAAAACTGATGCGTGTCTTTTGCAGGAAGCCCTTGGCGTTGGTCCAGTAGTCGTCGGTGGAGATGCCGATCACATTGAACTGCTTGCCGCCGTAGCGTTGCGAAAGGTGTTCGATCGACGCGATTTCTTCCAGACAGGGGCCGCACCAACTGGCCCACACATTGATCAATAGCGGTTTGCCCTTAAAGGCCGAGAGTTGCTGGGTTGCGCCCGAGAGCCCTTGCATTGTGGCATCGCGCAGTACCGCGCCCACCGGCACTTCACCAGGGGTGGCCGCCAGGGCCAGCGGTGCTGCCACTGCGCCGCTGAGCAACAGCGCACACGCGGCGCGGGCAAGAACGCTGGAGATTTTCACCTTGCGCTCAACCCTTGATGGTTTAAGGCCGCACGTGGTCAACGTGCAGCTTGATCCCGCGCGTGCCAACCTTGACGGTTTGGGTGGGCGAGAGCAGGTCGCCGGCCTCGGGCATGGCCATGCCGGTCTTGGAAATACGCACGTCGACTTCCACTTGTGCTGCGTTGGAGATCAGCGCTTGCGGGTTCATTGCGAGCGAATCGTCCAGCGTGAACTTCAACGGCAACTGCGTGGCCGGTACGCGCAGCACCGCCATCGGCATGCGTGAGCCCGGCAGCCGCGCGATCACCATGACCACGTCGTTGGGGGTGAGCTTGCCCTTGAGCGTTGGGGCCAGATCCACTTCGCCGCTGACGCTCGCATTGGGGTTGGCCTTGGTGTTGGCAGGAGCCGCCTGGGCTGGATTATTCCTGGGGCCCAAAGCCTTCTTGGCGGGTGCCGGTGCGGCCTTGCCCAGCTTGGCGTAGGCCTCACCGATGGCGTTGTGCAGCATCTGCTCGTCTTCGGAGCCGGGTGTCAACTGCTGTACCAGTGTTTCCCATGTGCGAATGGCCTTGTCGAAGTCGCTGCGCTGGAACGCGGCGGTGCCGGAGAGCCACAGCGCCATGCCGTTGTTGGGGTCGATCTTGAGCGCCTTCTCGATCAACTCGGTGGGCTTGCCCATCAGGTTGCCGTTGACGTTGCTGGCCACCACGTCGGCGTAGTCGGCAAGCAACTGTGCGTCAGTCTCGACGATGGCACCGGCACGCGCAAAGGCGCGTTCGGCCTCGGCGTTGCGGCCCACCGCCTTGTACGAGCGCGCCAGCATCGCCCAACCTTGCAGGTTCTCGGGTTCTTTCTCCAATTTCTTGGCCAGACTTTCGAGCATGGTGTTGAGCTCTTGCGCATTGACCTGGTGCTGCGGCCCGCTCGGGCTAAGGGTGGCCGGGCTACCGATCCACAGGTAGAGGCCAATGGCCAGCGCCGGCACAGCCAGTGCGATCAGCAGCATGGTCTTCTTGGGCGGGTGCAGCGTGGTCTGGGCGTCCTCAACACTGGCGTCGTCAATCAGACGGCGCTGCAGTTCGGCCTGGGCCTGGGCGTGGTCGTCCGCCGCAATCATGCCTTCGGCGTGGTCGCGCTCCAGGCGCTGGAGCTGTTCGCGGTAGATGGCAGCGTTGAGTTGGCGGCGTGACACGCCCGCACTCTTGCTACGCCAGTAAAAGGGCCGAAACAGCAGTGCCAGAACCAGCACGACCAGGGCGGCACCAGCAGCCAGAAAACCGATCATTTTTCACCTTCCTGCAGCAGCGCGAGCGCGCGCTTGCTTTCTTCTTCGGTCAGCACCACGTTACTGATGTCACGGTTGCGCCGACGCATGTAAACAAAGAGTGCAATCACCCCGACCACCATCAGCACAAAGGGGCCAATCCACAGCATCCAAGTGGTGGGTTTGACGGGCGGGCGGTAGAGCACAAAGTCGCCGTAGCGGCTGACCATGAACTCGCGGATTTCGGCGTCGCTCTTGCCTTGCTTGATGAGCGTGCGCAACTCACGGCGCAGGTCATTGGCAAGATCTGAGCGCGAGCCCGCCAGCGATTCGTTTTGGCAGACCAGGCAGCGCATTTCTTCGGAGATCGCGATCAGGCGCTGCTCAACCACCGGATCGTCGGCCAGCAAGGTGGCTTCCTTGGCCCAGGATGCGCTGCAGGTGGCCAGCACCAGCAGCAAAGCGTAGAAATATTTCACGATTTCTTCAATTCGTTGATGAGGGGAATGATGGTCTTGGTCAGCGCTTCCTGCGTGATCGGACCGATGTGCTTGTAGCGGATGATGCCGTTCTTGTCGATCAGGTAGCTCTCGGGCACGCCATAGACGCCGTAGTCAATACCCACCCGGCCGTCGGCATCAAAGGCGATGATGTCGTAGGGGTTGCCCGAGCGCTTGACCACACTGAGCGCGTCCTTGCGCTGGTCCTTGTAGTCCAGGCCGATGATGGGAATCATCTGCGCGCGCGAAAAATTCATCAGTACCGGGTGCTCTTCGCGGCAGGCCACGCACCACGACGCCCAGACGTTGAGCAGCCAGACCTTGCCCTTGAGGTCGGCCGAGGCGAACTGCAACTCGGGCTGCTCCACCTGCGGCACCTGGAATACCGGTGCCGGTTTGTTCACCAGGGGCGAGGGTACTTCATGCGGGTCGAGCCGCAGGCCCACCGCCAAAAACGCCACCATCACCCCAAACAGCGCCAGCGGAATCAGAAATTTACCCTTCATGCCTTGGCTCCTTTGGGTGTGGCCGCAGATGCGTCGGTGCCCTTGACGCGCAGACGGTAACGGCGGTCGGCCATGGCAAACAGGCCACCGAGCGCCATCAGCATGCAGCCGCCCCAGATCCAGTCCACAAACGGTTTGAAGTACACGCGCACCGCCCAGGCGTTGCCTTCGAGCGGCTCGCCCAGCGAGACATACACGTCGCGGGTAAAGCCGGCATCAATGGCGGCTTCGGTCATGGGCATGGTGGACGAGAAGTAGTTGCGCTTTTCAGGGAACAGTTTGTTGGTGGGGCCGCCCGGGCTGCTGACGTCGAATTCGCCGCGCGAAGCCTTGTAGTTGGGGCCCATGGCTTCCTGCACGCCAATCAGCTTGAACTGGTAGCCACCGACCAACACCGTGTCGCCCGGCTCCATGCGCACATCCTGCTCTTCCTGGAAGCCGCCCACCATGGTGACGCCAAACACGAACACCGCAATACCGATGTGGCCCAGATGCATGCCCCAGAACGAGGCTGGCGGCAGGCCGGCCTTGAGGCGGTTGGTGATTTGCAGGATGCCTGAGGCGGCAATCCAGACCGCAAGCATCGAGCCCAGAGCGGTGAGTACGGTCCAGCCGCCCATCATGCGCGGAATTTGCCAACCGGCCAGCAGCGCCAGCACACCCGGAATCCAGAGCTGGATGGCGATTTCTTTGATTTGAGTGTTCTTCCAGCGCGCCAGTGGCACGGCCGCCAGCAAAAACACCACCGGCACCATGATCGGCACAAACACCGCGTTGAAGTACGGTGGGCCGACCGAAATCTTGCCCAGGCCGAGCGCGTCGATGATCAGCGGGTACAGCGTACCCAGCAGCACCGAGGCGCAGGCCACCACCAGCAGCACATTGCCGGTGAGCAGCAGCGATTCACGCGAGATGGCACCAAACGTACCACCCAACGCCACCTTGGGCGCGCGCCAGGCAAATAGCGTGAGCGACGAGCCCACCACCAGCACCAGCAGCGTGAGGATGAAGATGCCTCGGCGCGGGTCGGTGGCAAAGGCGTGGACCGAAGTCAGCACGCCTGATCGGACCAGAAACGTGCCCAGCAGCGAGAGCGAAAACGCGCCAATGGCCAGCAGCACGGTCCAGCTCTTGAAGCTGCCACGCTTTTCGGTCACGGCCAGCGAGTGCAGCAGCGCCGTGCCCAGCAGCCAGGGCATGAACGAAGCGTTTTCCACCGGGTCCCAGAACCACCAGCCGCCCCAGCCCAGTTCGTAATACGCCCACCAGGAACCCAGCGCAATGCCCATGGTGAGGAACACCCAGGCCGCCGTGGTCCAGGGGCGCGACCAGCGCGCCCAGGCGGCGTCCAGCCGACCCGAGAGCAGCGCCGCAATGGCAAACGCAAACGCCACGGCAAAACCCACATAGCCCATGTAGAGCATGGGCGGGTGGAACACCAGCCCCGGGTCTTGCAGCAAGGGGTTAAGGTCGCGGCCATTTTCGGCAGCGGGCAGCAGGCGGTCAAACGGGTTGGAGGTCAGCAAAATGAACAGCAGCAAACCGGTGGACACCAGCCCCAGCACGCCCAGAACGCGTGCCACCATGGTGTCGTCCAGGGTGCGCGAGTACTGCGCCACTGCAATGCCCCAGCTTGAGAGCAGCAGCACCCACAGCAGCAGCGAGCCTTCGTGGCCGCCCCAGACCGCCCCAAAGCGGTACAACGTGGGCAACTGGGAATTGGAATGCTGGGCCACGTACTGCACCGAGAAGTCATTGACGTAAAAACTCCAGGCCAGCGCGGCAAACGAGAGCGCCAGCATCACAAAGCTGGTTTGCGCGGCCGGGCGCGCCAGCGCCAGCCATTCGGCGCGGCCCTTGTGTGCGCCCAGCAGCGGCAGTGTGCCCTGCACCAGCGATACGCACAGCGCCAGAATAAGCGCGAAATGTCCAATTTCAGGGGTCATGGTTTGGCAGCGTCCTTGGTTTTTTGCGCTTGCTCCAAAGCCTGCTTGGCTTCGGGGGGCATGTAGTTCTCATCGTGCTTGGCCAGCACTTCGGAGGCGGTGAAGTCGCCGCTGGTTTCGAGCTTGCCCTGCACTACCGCGCCCTTGCCTTCCTTGAACAGGTCGGGCAGGATGCCGGTGTATGACACCGGCACCTCATGCGCCATGTCGGTCATGACAAAGTGCACGGTGAGGTTGTCGCGGTGCAGCGAGCCGTCTTTGACCAGCCCGCCAATGCGAAAGGCCTGCATCTTGGGGGCCTTGCCCGCAGCCACCTCGCTCGGGGTGACGTACAAGGCGATATTGCTGTTGAGCGCGTTGAGTACCAGCGCCGCAGCAATGCCGAGTACGGACAAGCCGCCGCCAATGATGGCAGCGCGTTTTTTCCAGCCCTTCATGGGGTTTCCTTTTCCAGCTTTTCTGCCAGCGCCTGGCGGCGCAGCGTTTGCACAATCTCGTTATGACGCTGGCGGGCCAGAAAAGGTTCCACGATCATTGCCAAAGCACACACGCCAAAGCTGCCCCACACGTACAGCCCATAGCCGCCCATGGCAAAAAATTCTGCGGGTGAGTTCCAGTTCATGCTTTTACCTCCGGCAGTTCCATGACCCATTCGGTATGGGCTTCGCGCTCCAGAATGATGGTGCGCACCCGGGTCAGCGCCAATGCAATCGAGTACATCCAGAAGCACAGCGCCATCAGCAGCATGCCCCAGAGCATGGTGACTGCCATGGACGACTTGGCCAGGTTGACGCTGGAGCCCTGGTGCAAGGTGTTCCACCACTTGACCGAGAAATAGATGATGGGCACGTTGACCGCGCCCACCAGCGCCACAATGGCTCCGGCCTTGTCGGCGCGGCGCGGGTCGTCAATGGAAGCCTGCAGCGCCATGAAGCCCAGGTACAGGAAAAACAGGATCAACTCCGAGGTCAGGCGCGCATCCCACACCCACCAGGTGCCCCACATCGGTTTGCCCCAGAAGGCACCGGTCCAGAGCGACAAAAACGCCATCAGCGCGCCCGTGGGGGCCAGGGCCTGGGCCATCATGCTGGACAGGCGCGCGTTGAGCGATAGGCCAATGCCCGACCACGCCGCCATCACCATATAGATGAACATCGACAGCCACGACGCAGGCACGTGGATAAAGATGATGCGGTAGCCCTCACCTTGCTGGGCGTCGGTGGGGGCAACAAAAAAGCCCATCCACAGGCCAGCCACGCCAAACAGCGCCGCCAGCGTCCAGAACACGGGAATCATCTTCCCGGCCAGGGGATAGAAATTGTGGGGGCTGGCAAATCGGAACCAGTTGATCAGTCGGTTGCTCATTCCAGTGCAATCCTCAAAGCCGCCGTGGTGGCCCACGGCGCAAAAAACACAGCCAGGGCCAACATGGCCGCCAGCAACGAAAGGTGTCCACCCGCGCCCAGCCCCGAAATATGGGCTTCGACCGCGCCGGCGCCGAAAATCAGTGCTGGAATATACAGCGGCAGCACCAAAAGGCTCAAAAGCACACCGCCGCCGCGCACCCCGAGCGTGAGCGCAGCGCCAATCGAGCCGATCAGCGAAAGCAAGGGCGTGCCCAGCAGCAGTGCCCCCACCAGAACGCCCAGGGCGCTGGAGTCCAGGTCAAACTGGATGCCCAGAATGGGTGCCACCACCACCAGCGGCAGGCCCGACACCAGCCAGTGCGCGCCGATCTTGCCCACCACCAGCATGATCAGCGGGGTGGGCGAAATGGCCATTTGCTCCAGCGTGCCGTCGGCATGGTCGGCCGAGAACATGCGCTGCAGCCCGAGCATGGTGGCCAGCAGCGCCGCCACCCACAGCACGCCCGGCGCAATCTTGCGCAGCAAGTTCGGCTCCGGGCCGATGCCCAGCGGAAACAGGCTGGTGACAATGACAAAGAAGAACAGGGCGGTGAGCACTTCGCTTTTGCGCCGCATTACCATCAGCAGGTCGCGCCGCATGACGGCCAGAATGGCGTTCATAGCTGCACCACCCTTCCGCCGGGGATTGGCATGGCCTGGTGGCTGGTCAAAATCGCCATACCGCCCGCAGTGACGTGTTCGCTGATCAGGGCCGAGAGCAGGTCCACCGCTTTGACGTCCAGCGCGGTAAACGGTTCGTCGAGCACCCACAACTTGGCGTTGCGTGTGACCAGGCGCGCGAGCATGACGCGCCTCTTCTGCCCGGCCGAGAGCACGCGCACCGGCAACTGCTCGCGCCCGCGCAGGCCAAAGCGGTTGAGCGCGCGCATGGCGGCTTCCAAGGTCAGCGTGGCGCCGTCCATGGCCGAGGCAAATTCAAGGTTCTCCAGGGCGGTAAGGTCTTCCTTGAGTGCGCCGTGGTGGCCAAAAAAGAGCAGGTTGCGCCGGTAGTCTTCGTCGTCGCGGTTGATGGTCTCGCCGCACCAGCGGATTTCGCCCTCGGCGGGTTGCGTGAGCCCCGCGAGCAAGCGCAGCAGGCTGGTTTTGCCCGCGCCGTTTTCGCCACGCACGTGCAACCACTCGCCGGCGCTGACCGTCAGGTCCAGTCCGGAAAAAAGGCGGCGATCGCCGCGCACACAGGTCAGACCGTGGGCACTAAGCATGAGAAAAGTTGGAGTCCAATGGAGTGCAAGAGCAAAGGTTGGCTGCACCCAGCCCAACCCCCGCCTAAGGCAGCGTGAGCGCCGATTGTAAACACCCATGCCTTTGCGCAAGGGGATAAGGTCTGGTAATTGATGTAAGTCAAAGTAATGGGGTGCGGGGCGTCGTGGTGCTGCTAACCGGTCAATATCTTTACGTTGAGCCCCGTCACGCGCTTGAACGAAGTGTCTCCGGTCAGGAAAAGGTGTTCCGGGCCCAACTGCAAACAACTTGCCGCCTGCAGCGCATCCGGCGTCTTCATTCCGTGCCTGACGCGGATAGCCGCAGCCAGCTCCACGACGTTCTGGTTTAGTTCAACCCATGCCAAGTCAGGGCGAGCAAAAAACCCATCGAATGCTGCCAAGGTTGCGATGTCATTGGCTTTCATGGGGCCCACACGGCACTCCAGCCAAGTTAGGCGCGACACGCTGGTACCAAGGTCAGCTTGCCCTTTGAGGGCGATCGCTAGTTCCTTTCGGATCTTGGTGGAAAACGGTTCTGTTCCCTCAATCAAATAGATAAGGGCGCTTGAATCAAAGAACGCAATCACCAGGCACGCTCTGCTGCGAGGTCGGCATCGATCTGGCTTTTGCTTCGTTTCCCGGCGGTCGGTTGCGCCAACAACCACTGCATCGCCGTCATGCCTGATGGTGATGACAACTTTTGATTGGTGAGGCGCTGATAGTCGCTCTCGGATAGAACGACCGCGGCCATCTTGTTTCTCTTGACGATGTGCAAGGGACCGCGTTGCAATCCCTCGGCAATGGCTGACATGCCACGGCGCTTGATTTCAGCAACGGAGACAGTGTTGTGGTTCATGCAAGTTCGATCACGGTATTGAAATAGTAGGTCATGATACCAAAAACGGTACTTTTCAAAAACCATCCAAAAATTGCGCTTTACAACGTGGTGTACCCATCGGCAAAAGAGCCAATGGATGCGTGCACGCTGTTCCAGGCTGCAGCACGCGCTTGCTGCTGGCCTTCGTTATATCGATATGCGAAAAACATGTGTCTGATCATATGAAAAAGAAACCGGATGTTTCAGGCCCGCTTTGGACCGTGTGACACCTTGCAATTGACATGTAAACTCACCCATGACCAATTTATGTAGCTGGACAAAAGGCGTATGAAAAGGCTCCTGCTGCTGCTCGGAATCGTGGCTGCCTTTGTCCTGGCGTGGCAGCGCCTCAACGAGATTCCAATGGCTGTTGTGGGTCAGCCCTCTTCGTCCGGGGTGCTGCAACAGCAAAAGGAAGCCCCCTTCTTTGCCAACCTGCGCAATGCCACGGGTATTGCGCTCCAGGTCAACTACAAGCCACTCGAGGCCGTGGGCTTCAAAGACACCTACCAGCTTCAAATGCTCAAGGATGGTGTGTTTGATCTTGTTTCCCTGCGTTTCCTGCAAAACAGCGAAGCCGAACCCGCGCTGCTGGGCATTGATCTGCCCGGCTTGAGTCCCGATTACGACACAGCCCGCAAAGTGTCGGCGGCCTACGCAGGCACTGTGGACCACTACCTGCAGGAAAAGTTCAAGGCCAAGCTGCTCGGCATCTGGACCTTTGGTCCGCAGGAAATTTTCTGCGCCCGGCCACTCCAGCGCCTGCAGGACATCCGGGGCCGCAAGGTGCGGGTGGGCAGCAATTCGCTTGCAGGCTTCATTACAGAACTGGGCGGTGTGCCGGTAGCCATTCCGTTTGACGACACCGGCAATGCGCTGGCACTGGGACTGGTTGACTGTGCCATCACCAGCGCCACTTCGGCCAATTCGGCCGGCTGGGTTGCCAGTGCGCCATACAACTTTCAACTGGTGGTGCACTTCGGTCTTAACGGCTATGCCATTTCGCTAAAAAAATGGAACGCCTTATCGGCACAGGAGCAGCAGCGCCTGAGCGACGCCTTTGAAAAGTACCTTGCTGACCTGTGGCTATTCAGTCAGAAGTTGCGCGACGATGCTCACCTGTGCAACACCGGTGGCACCTGTTTGTACGGCACCGCTTACAAAGGTTTTAATACCCCGCCCGCGGCGCAGGACATTGGGCTGCTGCGCGCCATCACGCAGCGCAAGGTGCTGCCGATATGGGGCACCAAATGTGATGTGGCACACAGCGGCTGCATGCACCTATGGCAAGAAAAGCTGGCCGCCATTCTGGAGCAGCGCTAGAGCTGTAAAGCGATGAATACAAGCTTCATCCGTCGCCCTTCACCCGGCCTTGACGCGCTGCAAACCGCGGGTGTTTTGTCTGCGTTGATATTTCTGGTTAATTGCACCTTTGAAGTACTGGTGATGCATGGCCTGTATTCCGCCCAG
>CAIPBW010000119.1 GCA_903863395.1 uncultured beta proteobacterium | reverse complement strand
GCGGGGTTGAGGAATACGGGGTAAGCAGTCACCGCAGGGTGCTCACACGCCAGTCATCTGGCTGTGAAGCTTTGCAGAATTCACGACACTTGTTTCATGTTGACTGCGCCTCGCAATGACGGCCAGAGGCATGGACTGCCGCGTCGCTTCGCTCCTCGCAGTGACGGAACTGCGGTTCATGGTCGATTCGCAGTTTCGGCCCCAAAACAGGGGGGCCTAGAACGGAATATCGTCATCCATATCGTCAAACCCGGTAGCCGGACGCGGGGCGGCGGCTTGGCGGGCGGGGGCTGCAGGTGCGCTGGCGCGGGGGGCAGCAGCGGCCGGGGCGCGGCGGGGGGCGCCGCCGTCTTCGTCGCTGGGGGCACCCATGCCTTCGCGTGCGCCGAGCAACTGAAGTTCGGTGGCGACGATGTCCACCGTGTTGCGCTCCACGCCGGCCTGGTCGGTGTACTTGCCGTACTTAAGGCGGCCTTCGACGTAGATCGGGCGGCCCTTCTTGACGTATTCACCAGCGATTTCGGCCAGCCGGTCATAGAAGGTGACGCGGTGCCACTCGGTGGTTTCGATGCTCTCACCGGTGTTTTTGTCCTTGCGCCGGGTGCTGGTGGCCACGCTCACGTTGGCGACAGCCTGGCCCGAGGGCAGGTAACGGATTTCGGGGTCGCGCCCACAGTTGCCGACCAGAATGACTTTGTTTACGGATGCCATAAGTTTGCCTCGTTGGTTTGCTGCATTATGCCGCCGACTTTGCCGCCGGTTTGGAACTGCGCCCAGGTGTCGCCGCCATCGGCCAGGCTACCGCCAGCCACAGCAGCATGGCCACGGCGCAGGCGATAAACAGGCCTTGCGGCCCGGTGTTTTTGACCAGCCAGCCGCCGAGCAGGCCACCACAGAAAAATCCCAGCGACTGCAGGCTGTTGTACACCCCCAGGGCCGAGCCGCGCGCACTGGGCGGGGCCACGCGCGAGGCCATGCTGGGCTGGCTGGCCTCCAGAATATTGAAGCCGCAGAAAAACAGGAACAGCAGCACCGAGAGTTCGGTCACCGTAGGCGCGCCAGTAGCGACGCCCAACAGGCCGAGTTGCACCAGGCCGATCAGCGCCACCGCGCCCAGAAACACGGCGCGCAGGTAGCCCCGGCGCTCCATCGGGAACAGCGTGCCGCCCATCACAAAAAACGATCCCAGCACAGCGGGCAGGTACACCCACCAGTGGTGGTCCTTGGCCAGACCGGCCTGCACCAGCATGGTGGGCAGGGCCACCCACATGGCAAGCTGCACCGCGTGCAGCATGAAGACGCCAAAATACAGCCGCAGCAGCGCCGGGTGGCGCAGCACCGCAGCCAGCCCCTGGCCCACGCTCACCTGCGCCAGCTCTGCATGCGCGCGCGGCTCGGGCGGCACCCACCACAGCACTACCGCAATGCCCGCCAGCGCCAGCACGCCGGTCAGCGCAAACAAGCCGTTGAGCCCGACCAGGGAATTGAGCAAGGGCGAGAGCACCAGCGAGATGGCAAACATCAGCCCGATGCTCGCGCCCACCATGGCCATGGCCTTGGTGCGCACGATGTCACGCGTCTGGTCGGCCAGCAGGGCCGTTACCGCGGCCGAAATGGCCCCTGCCCCCTGCAGTGCGCGCCCGCTCACCAGCCACGCCAGCGTGGGTGCCAGGGCGGCCATGGCGCTGCCAGCGGCAAAAATCACCAGCCCGATGACCATCACGCGCTTGCGCCCAAAGCGGTCGGACGCCACGCCAAACGGGATTTGCAGCACGCCCTGGGTCAGGCCATAAATGCCCATGGCCAGCCCGATCAGGGCCGGATCGTCGCCACCGGGGTATTTGCGCGCTTCGAGCGAAAACACCGGCAGCACCAGAAAAAGCCCGAGCATGCGCAGGGCAAAAATCAGCGCCAGCGACACCGCCGAGCGCCGCTCCTGCGCCAGCAGCGCGGTGGATTCAGGCATGTCGGCAGCGCCGGGCGCGGTAGGGGGCACAGTGGACAAGGCAACAACTCGCAAGCAAGGGGGCGCTCTGACCGAGCGCAAAAGGACGCTTATTGTCTCCGATTCGCGCCGGGTGCACGCTGGGCGGGCGCAGGGCGCGGCTGCACCCGCTTTCGTCTTTCACTATCATGGTGGGTTTCCCTGCACTGCACACCGCTCCCAACCTGGGTATATGACCTTGACTACTTCCACCGACGCCGCCAGCGGCCCCGCCGATCCCCAGGGCAGCTACCTGGCCCGCGTACTGCAACAGCAAACCATCAGCATCCGGGGTGCGCGCACCCACAACCTGAAGAACATCGACCTGGACATTCCGCGCAACCAGTTGGTGGTGATCACCGGTCTGTCGGGCTCGGGCAAATCCAGCCTGGCGTTTGACACGCTTTACGCCGAGGGCCAGCGCCGCTACGTGGAAAGCCTCTCGACCTACGCGCGCCAGTTTCTGCAACTGATGGACAAGCCCGATGTGGACGTGATCGAGGGCCTGTCGCCTGCGATCTCGATCGAGCAAAAGTCCACCAGCCACAACCCGCGCTCCACGGTGGGCACGGTGACCGAAATCCACGACTACCTGCGCCTGCTGTTTGCCCGCGCGGGCACGCCCTACTGCCCCGAGCACGGCGTGGCGCTGCAGTCGCAAACCGTGAGCCAGATGGTTGACGCCGTGCTGGCGCTGCCCGCCGACACGCGGCTGATGATCGTGGCCCCGGTGGCGCGCGAGAAGAAGGGCGAGTTCCACGACCTGTTTGCCGAGATGCAGGCGCAGGGCTATGTGCGCTTTCGCATCAACGGCCAGACCTACGCCTACGAAGATCTGCCCGCGCTCAAAAAGAACGAGAAGCACGACATCGACGTGGTGGTGGACCGCATCAAGGTGCGTGCCCCGGGCGACGCCCAGGCCAGCACCGTGCAGCAGCGTCTGGCCGAGAGTTTTGAAGCCGCGCTGCGCCTGGCCCATGGCCGCGCCATTGCGGTGGAAATGGATGCCGACGACGCACCCGCGCACGGCGGC
>CAIPBW010000118.1 GCA_903863395.1 uncultured beta proteobacterium | reverse complement strand
GCCCAATGCCTCGATGGATTGCGCCACATCCAGCACGTCCAGTGGCAGATGCACGGCGTCGCGCGCCTGGGCGTGCGCGAGCTGAAAATCCAGATGCGCAGCGGTGGGCAGGCTGTGCCCGGCGCGGCCCAGGGCGATGCGGGCATCGGTAAAGCGCTTGAGGCCACTCCAGGGCGCTGCAATGACCACGGGTTGTGCCTTGTTCATTGGCGCTCCAATTGGCTGCACGCGTCAACCAGTGCGGGTGGGAAGTGGTTCGCCAGCCTGGATTGGCCGCCGGGCTCGAACACTTCCATGCGCTCAAGCCACGCCTCAAACTCGGGCGAGGCGCGCAGGCCCATGATCTGGCGCATGGCCAAGGCGTCATGGAACGACGTGCTTTGGTAGTTGAGCATGATGTCGTCGGCACCCGGAACGCCCATGATGAAGTTGCAGCCTGCTGCGCACAACAGCGTCAGCAGTGCGTCCATATCGTCCGAGTCGGCTTCGGCATGGTTGGTGTAACACACGTCGCAGCCCATCGGCACCCCGAGCAGCTTGCCGCAAAAGTGGTCTTCCAGGCCGGCGCGGATGATTTGCTTGCCGTTGTACAAATACTCCGGCCCGATGAACCCGACCACCGTATTGACCAGCAGCGGGTTGAACTCCCGGGCGACCGCATAGGCGCGCGCTTCGATCGTCTGCTGGTCGCAGCCATGGTGGGCACCGGCCGATAACGCGCTGCCTTGCCCGGTCTCAAAGTACATCACGTTGCTGCCCCGCACGCCGCCTTCAAACAGGGCGCCGCGCTTGAGTTCCAGCGCGGCTTGCCGGGCTTGCTCCAGCAAAGCCAGGTCGATGCCAAAGCTGGCGTTGGTGGCCTGCGTACCACCGATCGACTGAAACACCAGATCCACCGGTGCGCCGCGCTCCATGGCTTGCAGCGTATTGGTGACGTGCGTCAGCACGCACGATTGGGTCGGAATCTTGTAGCCCGAGATCACATCGTCAAGCATGTGCAGCAGGCGCACCACCTGCGGCACGTTGTCGGTGGCGGGGTTGATGCCGATCACGGCATCACCGCTGCCATGCAGCAGCCCATCGAGCAGGCTTGCGGCAATGCCCGAGAGGTCGTCCGTCGGGTGATTCGGTTGCAAGCGCGTGGCCAGGCGTCCCCGGCCCCCAATGGTTGCGCGAAAGCGCGTGACAACATTGCACTTGCGCGCAATCAGCACCAAGTCCTGAACCCTGCAGAGCTTGCTCACTGCTGCCACCATCTCGGGCGTCAACCCGTTGGCAAGTTGCTCCAGGGTGGCGCTATCGGCCGCATCACTCAGCAGCCAGTTGCGAAAATCGCCCACGGTCAAGTGGCTGACCCGGGCAAATGCGGATGCATCGTGCCGATCCACAATCAAGCGCGTAACCTCGTCGGCCTCGTAAGGAATGATGGCCTCATTCAGAAACGTGGCAAGCGGCAGTTCCGCAAGGCACATTTGCGCTGCCACGCGCTCCTTGGCGTCGGCTGCCGCAACCCCCGCCAACTGATCGCCCGAGCGCAGCGGACTGGAGCGCGCCAACAGCGTGCGCAAGTCTTCAAACTGGTAGCGTTGGGTGCCAATGCTGTGGTGGTAGCGCATAGTGACTCCATGGTAGCGCCAAGTTGATGCGGCTAAACTGCCGACATGAACGCTGAAAATCATCACCATGCCCGCTAGACTGCTGGCCCTGATCGTTTTCTGCCTGTGCATGGTGGGCGCGTCGGCGCAGCAGTTGCCTGCGTCAGCACAATTCGAGATGGCGGTGTTACAACATGACACCGGTACCGCAGACACGATTGCCGGTGTGGCTGGTGCTGCCCCCACGTTGTTCAAACCCTTGCCGGGCGGTGTGCTTGCCGGCGGGTACAGCCGCGCGCCAGAGTGGGTGCGCCTCGACGTGCAAGCACCTGCAGGCGAATGGTGGCTCGATGTTTTGCCCGGCAACCTTGACGATCTGCGCTTTTATGAACCCGACCCTGCCCAACCGGGCCAGTTCTTGGAGCGCCGCGCTGGCGATCTATTGCCTTTTGCAGCGCGCGAAGTGGCGTATCGGGGCTTTGTCTTCAAACTTCACTACCCGCAGAACGGCCAACACACTTACTACCTACGCCTATCCACCACAAGCTCGGTGCTCCTGGCTGCGCGCATCCAGTCTCCCGAAGCGTTTCACACGCAGGCAACGCTTGAATTTGGTTTGATGCTGGCCAGCACTGCCATCGTGCTGGCTGTGGTGGTGCTTTTGATGATGGGGTGGCTGTGGTTGCGCGACGATGCAACACCTTGGCTGCTTCTCTATATCGTCTGCATGAGTGCCCTGTTGCTTGGGCATGGTGGCATCGTTGCACAGTATTTTTTCCCGCAGGCGCCGGAGCTTGCGGATGCGTGGTTCAGCGTCTTCACGCTGTTGTCGGTGGCCTTTGGCAACCATTTCTACCAGCACCTCTTTGACATTGGCAAATCAAGCCGCGTGTTGTACCCGCTCTACCGCGTGTCGTTCTGGGTTCCGCTGCTGTGCGTTGTCACGGTATTCACAGGCCATTACGTGGAGGCGGTGCGCCTGGCAATGGCCTTGGTGTTTCTGCTGAGTTTTGTGGCTGCCTGGCTGTCGTATCGGTTGTGGCAAAGCAATGAACCCGGAGGCGGCGCACTGCTGGCTGCCAACGTCTTGAGTTTGCTGGGGATTGCAGGCACGTCCACGGGGCTGCTGGGCTTGCAGCAGGACCGGTTTGCCGTGCTCTACAGCATGCACGCTGCAGCCATAGGGGCGATTATTGCGCTGCATGTGGGCATTGATGCCCGCCGACGCGCCCTGCGCGAAGATGCAACCAGGTCGCAAGCTGCACTGAACCATAAGCATGACACTTTGCAACGCCAAACCGAATTTTTTGCCATGCTCTCGCACGAGCTCAAGACGCCGCTGGCGATGATTGACGGCGCGGTGCAGTCGCTGCAACTGCTGGTGCCGGTTCAACCCGAAATTGAACGCCGCCATGAACGCATCCGCCGCGCCGTAGGCCGCATCAATGACCTGTTGCAAAAATTTCTGGTGCGCAGCCACCTCGACCGGCCCGATCCACCGCTGCAAAAGCGGCGCCTGGCGCTGGACTGGCTGGTGGGTGAAACCGTTGCCGGTTTTGCGATTGAGCCCGAACGCCTGACGCTGGAGCTTGCTCCCCAGCTCAGCGTACACGGCGACGAAGCCACGCTCAAGGTGCTGATCAGCAACCTGGTGGACAACGCGCTCAAATACTCGCCGCTCCACGGCGCAGTGTCGATCCGGCTGTGGCGCGAACCCGGTTTTGGCGTGCTGGAGGTGCGCGACCAAGGCCCCGGCGTTGCTGTCGAGTTGCAGGCACGTTTGTTTGACAGCTATGTGCGCGGCAGCGAGGTGGGTGACGTGCCGGGCGCGGGCCTGGGCCTCTCCTTGGTCCGAAAAATTGCCCGCTTGCACGGCGGGGATGTTGAACTGGTGCCACCATCCGCACAGTGGCCCGGCGCGGCATTTCGTGCCAGGCTATCGTTGGACACTGAAAACACATGAACCCCACCGTAGTTGCCATCATCGAAGACAACGCCGATCTGCTTGACGATCTGGTGCTCAACCTGTCGCGCCGTGGCATGGAGCCCAGCGCCTACGTGAGCGGGGCCGAGTTTGACGCTGCCATGGAGCAGGGCTGCCCCTGGCGCGTGCTGGTGCTGGACCTGGGTTTGCCGGGGGAAGACGGCCTGTCCATCGCCCGCCGCCTGCGCCTGAGCAACCCCTTGATGGGCATCATCATGCTCACAGCGCGTGGTGCCGTGATGGACCGCATCCAGGGCATGGAAGACGGTGCCGACCTGTACCTGGTCAAGCCGGTGGACATGGATGAACTGGCCGCCGCCATCAAAACCGTGGCCCGTCGTATTGAAACCCTGGAAGACCTGACGCAAGCCTGGCGGCTTGACGCGGTGGCAATGCGACTGACCAGCCCCAACGGCGATGGCATCGATTTGACATTGCCCGAAACCGCCTTGCTGCGCTCCTTGGCGCAAAACCCACACCACTTTGGCGAGCGCGACGCGCTGGTGACAGCCATGGGCAAAAACCCCGACGCCTACGACCCGCGCGCCCTGGAAGTAACCATCAGCCGCCTGCGGCACAAACTTGGCGACGACCCACCGCTCAAATCCGTGCGCGCCCGTGGCTACGTATTTGCCGCCAGCCTGATTCTGATTGCCAACGGCTGAGTTGCTGTGGCGATCCAAGGCTAGTATTTGCAAAGAGGCGCTCATACAGCTAATATGGCCATATAGGCCGTTATGGCTAATTCACGGAGTTGAATATGTTGACGTTAACCTCGGTTGAGGCGCAAAGCCGTTTTGGCGAATTGATTGACCGCTCGCAACGCGAGCCAATTCAGGTTACCCGGCGGGGGCGCCCCGTGGCCTATGTCATTTGTGACCAGGACATGCAGGCGTTAAACGATTTAGATGCCCGCCGCGCAGCGGCAAGTAGCTGGTACGCGCAATATAGCGCGAGCCTCGCACAGCAGCCGACTGATGACAGGCAAGCGACTGCTGCGTTGACCGACGCCGATGTGAATCAGTTGGTACATGAGCTTCGATAGAACCATCGTCATCGACACCGGCGTATTGATCAGCGCGGCCATCCGACCCCAATCGGTACCGGCGCTGGCGCTGGAGCGAGCCTTGCGCCACTATGAAGTGTGTGCATCACTGGCCACCTTAGGCGAGTTACAACAGGTGTTGCTGCGCCCGAAGTTTGACCGCTACGCAGGCACAACCCAGCGCCAGGCCTTTCTGGACGGCATCATGCTGCACCTGCACATGGTGGAGGTTACCCAGCACATCGCAGAATGTCCTGATCCCAAAGACGACAAATTTCTGGCGCTTGCCCTTGCGGCGAACGCCGAACTGATCATCGCCAGCGACCCGCACCTGACGCAGATGCACCCGTGGCGCAGCATCCCCATTCTGCCGCCCGCTGCCTTTCTGGTGGGCTCACGCTAATCAGAGGACCGGCGTGGCAGTCCACGCATTCAATGGATTGCCGCGTCGCTTCGCTCCTCGCAATGACAGCCCACCATCCGCGCGCGCAGGAGCGCGCCTGGCCCCCGCGTCGCGTCCGCCCCACTGTTGGGGTTTGTTAGCCTTCTTTTGCCGAATTTTTCTAGCATCAGTGCTTGGCCAGTGCTGATGCTACGGGTAGTTTTATCCGGCATCCAAAGCCCAATAGATGGAAAGTGGGGTGCTTGACCATGACAAATGCCGCCAGCGAATTGCACGCTTGCCAATCAAACAGTGCCACACAGAGGGTGCCAGTGACCTGCTGTAACCACGATTGCCGCCAGGGGCGCGACTGCCCTGCCCGCGCGAGCTCACCCAAAGATGCGGTGGCCGTGCCAGATTGGGCCAAGGCACTTGCACTGCGCGTTTCAAGTTTGTCACAAAGGTGGGCGGCAAGAAACTCGTGAGGTGAGGCGCTCACTCTCGCCGTCATTGCGAGCGAAGCGTGGCAATCCATGAATTCGGGCTGCATGGATTGCCGCGTCGCTTCGCTCCTCGCAATGACAAAGTAATCACAACGCAATGACAGCCCGCCATCCGCGTGTGCAGGAGCGCGCCTGGCCCCCGCGTCGCGTCCGCCCCACTGTTGGGGTTTGTTAGCCTTCTTTTGCTGAATTTTTCTAGCATCGGTGCTTGGCCGTTGTTGGTGAATTCTTGCCGTCGGCCAAAGGGGTATTGGTTATGGCAACGGACAAGGCGATCATTCGGTTCAACGGTTTGCAGTGGATATGGCTGCTACTGGCAACTGCTTTACCTGCGGCACAAGCCCAAACCGCCCCCGACGCAGGCTCGCTCCTGCAGCAGATGGAGCGCAAGCCCCTACCCACACCAAAGGCGCTTCCCACCAAGCCAGCGGAACCACCTGCCCTGCAGCCCCAGTCCGGCACCATCGTCACCGTCAGCAGCTTTCGCTTTGCCGGCAACACCCTGCTCAGCACCGAGCAACTCAGCGTCTCGGTGGCGGGCTACCTCAACCGCGCGCTTGACTTCAACCAGCTCCAGGCCGCGGTGGCCGCAGTGGCCGAGGTTTACCGCGCTGCGGGCTGGATCGTGCGCGCCTACCTGCCCGAGCAAGACATCGTGGACGGTGTGGTCACCATCCAGATCGTCGAAGCCGTGTTTGGTGGCGTAAAGCTCGAAGGCGCGCCGGCCACGCGCGTGAGCCTCTCACAAATCCAGCGTGGCATTGATGCGCTGCAAGCCGTGGGCGCGCCGCTCAACGCCGACGCCATCGACCGCGCCCTGCTGCTGGCCGACGACCTGCCCGGTGTAACTGTCTCAGGCAGCCTGCGCGAAGGCACGCAAGCCAGCCAGACCGAGCTGCTCATCAAACTGGCCGACGAGCCACTGGTGATGGGTGAGGCCACGCTCGACAACACCGGCAGCCGCTCCACCGGCGCCAACCGCCTGAATGCCAACCTCAACTTCAATAGCCCGCTGGGCCTGGGCGACCTGTTCAGCGCCAACCTGATCCACACCGAGGGCAGCGACTACCTGCGCCTGGGCGGCACACTGCCCGTGGGTGCCAACGGTTGGCGCATCGGCGCCAATGCCTCCACCATGCGCTACCGGCTCATCACGGAAGAATTTGCAGCACTCGACTCCAACGGCACCTCGGCCAGCGCCGGGCTGGAGGCCAGCTACCCCCTCATCCGCTCGCGTCTGCAAAACCTCTACTTCAACGCCAGCCTGGACCACAAAGCCTTTGACAACCAGGCCAACGGCGCAACCGCCACCCACTACCAAGCCAAGGTCCTGAACCTGAGCCTGTCGGGCAACCTCTTTGACAAACTCGGCGGCGGGGGTGCCAACAGCGCCAGTCTGGCCCTGAGCAGCGGTCAGCTTGATTTGAGCGACTCGCCCAATCAGGCCGCCGATGCGGCCAGCACCCGGACCGATGGAGCTTTCAGCAAACTGCGCTACAGCGCCAGCCGCCAACAGGTCATCACTGAAGAACTTTCCTTGTTTGCGGCACTGTCAGGCCAGTGGGCCAGCAAGAACCTGGATTCTTCCGAGAAGTTCTACCTTGGCGGTTCCTCCGGCGTGCGCGCCTACCCCGGCAGCGAGGCCGGTGGCGCAGCGGGCCAACTCATCAACCTTGAGCTGCGCTATCGCCTGCCCCAGGGCTTTAACCTCACGGCCTTTTATGACTACGGCCAGGTCACCGTCAACGCCGACAACAACTTCACCGGCGCGCCGCTGCTCAACGACTACAGCCTCAAGGGTGCCGGCCTGGCGCTGGCGTGGCAGGGCGAGTCGGGCTTGAACCTCAAAGCCACCTGGGCCAAGCGCATTGGCGACAACCCCAACCCCACCGCCAGCGGCACCGACCAGGACGGCTCCCTCGTCAACAACCGCTTCTGGCTCACTGCCAGCCTGCCGTTCTAAGCCCGACACAGCGCCCAACTCAAGAGCAGCACCATGAACAAGTCCTACCGTCTGATCTACAACGAAATCACCAACACCTGGGTTGCCGTCTCCGAGACGGTCAGGGGGCGCGGCAAGCGCACATCGGGTGCGCTGCTGCTGGTAGCGGCCGGCGTCATGATGCCGCTGGTGCAGGAACCCGCTTGGGCTGGGCCACCCGGCGCCGTCGTCTCGGCACCCGCACCCACGCAGTTGCCCACCGGCGGGCAAGTGGTAGCGGGCCAGGCCAGCCTCAACCAGATCGCAGCCACGCTCAACGTCAACCAGAGCAGCAACCGCGCCGCCATCGACTGGGCCACCTTCAACGTCGGCTCACAGGCCCAGGTCAAATTCAACCAGCCCAGTGCCAGCAGCGTCACTCTCAACCGCGTGCTCGACGCCAACCCGAGCCAGATCTTCGGGCGCATCAGCGCAACGGGACAGGTGTTTTTAACCAACCCCAGTGGCGTCTACTTTGCACCCGGTGCCAGTGTCGATGTCGGCGGTCTGGTGGCCACCACGCACAGCATCGGCAATGCCGACTTCATGGCCGGGGGCAACACCTTTAACGGCAACGGCGCAACGGGCAGCGTCATTAACGAAGGCAACATCACCGCTTCCATCGGCGGCTACATAGCCCTCTTGGCGCCCGAGGTGCGCAACAGCGGCGTCGTCGTCGCGCAGCTGGGCACCGTGGTGCTGGCGGCAGGCGAAGCGTTTGAACTGCAGTTTGACGACAAACGCCTGGCCAACCTGCGTGTTGAGCCCGCCACCATTGCTGCGCTGGTTGAGAACGGCAACGCCGTGCAAACCCCGGGTGGCCTCATCATCCTGTCAGCCCAGGCGGCCAACCGCTTGCAGGGCGGCGTGGTGAACAACAGCGGCTCGCTCGAAGCCAGTGGCCTCACCAACAACGGCGGTGTGGTTCGGTTAGAGGCCAGCGACCGCATCAGCCACAGCGGCGCCATCACGGTAGATGCCGCAGCGAACAGTTCGGGCAAGGGCGGCACGGCAACGCTGATTGCCAGCCTGGCCAACCCCGACAGCGTGGCCGACATCAACGGCAGCATCAGCGCCCGGGGCGGCGACTTGGGCGGCAACGGCGGCTTTGTCGAAACCTCCGGCGGGCGCGTGAATATCGGGGGCAACACCCGCGTTGATACCCGTGCGCCGCAGCGCCGAACCGGTATGTGGCTGCTTGACCCGACCGACTTCACCATCGCCACCAGCGGCGGTAACGAAACCGGTGCCAGCGTGAGCGCCTCGCTCGCCACCACCGACCGCATTATCGTGGCGGACAACATTCACGTCAACGACGGCGTGAGCTGGAGCGCCAACAAACTCACGCTCACGGCCACCAGCGGCGACATCAACATCAACGCCGTGATGAACGCCTCGGGCACCTCGCAGCTCGACCTCGAACCTGGCAGCGGAAAAGTCAATGTCGGCTTTGATGCCGGCGGTACGTTCAAAGGGCGGGTGGATTTCCCCGGTCGTTCCGGCACGGGGTTTCTGACCATCAACAACCATGCTTACACCGTCATCAATAGCTTGGGTGTAGAAGGCAGCACCACCGGCACAGACTTGCAGGGCATCAACGGCGCGCTGGGTGGCTACTTTGCACTGGGCAGCAATATCGACGCCAGTGCCACCGCAACCTGGAACGCGAACGGTAGCGGCGGCTATTTTGGCTTCATGCCACTTGGTCGTATTGCAGGCGGCCAGGAGTTTTCTGGCACGTTCGATGGTCTTGGTCATTCCGTCAATCATCTGACCATTGATCGCCCTTCGACCAACGACGTTGGTCTGTTTGGTTTCGTTTCCGGTGGTTCCTTGCGCAATATGGGTTTGATTGACGCCACGGTCACTGGACAATCCACAGTGGGTAGTCTCGTAGGGCGTATGTCTTCCGGCGTTATCGAAAACGTTTTTGCTACCGGCAACGTCAGCGGAAGTCAGCCATCAGTAGGTGGAATTGTTGGCCAAGCGGGTGGGGTGACCATTGCCAACGCCAACGCTGCGGTAACTGTATCTGGGGAAAGCGAAGTTGGCGGCCTGCTTGGCAATGGCAACGGCACAACCGTCAATCAATCAAGGGCAACATCCACTGTTACGGGTAGCAGCAGCTCTGGAGCAAGCATTGGTGGCTTGGTTGGGTCGATCACGCAAGGCACGATTACCGATTCCTACGCCACAGGGACTGTAGATGTGTTGGACGGATACTCAAGTGTGGGTGGATTGGTAGGAAAGACCGATGATTCCAGCATCACCAATTCCTGGGCAACAGGAAATGTGGGTTCCGCTAGCTCAGGCTTCTACAGCAATGTGGGTGGACTGGTTGGCTATGGGATGAACTCAAATATCAGCGGATCGCATGCATCCGGTAACGTGACGGGAGGGAACTACGCTGGTGGACTGGTAGGGAATTTTATTGTTTATGGGTATGGAGCCACTAAGACGGGGGACATTAATAACTCTTACGCCACTGGTGCAGTCACCGGCGCTAACTTTGTTGGCGGCTTGGTGGGGGGGGCGTTATCTTCTGCCTCCAGCTATGGAACTGCAAACGCATCAATGCAAATTGCCGATGTCTATGCCACGGGGGCGGTCGTCGGCGTAGGCAGCCAAGTGGGCGGCCTAGTGGGTTTTGCGAAAGGGAGCAGCAGTAACGGAAACAGTGACGGTTCTGTTTTTGCCATGGCAATCTTGGCGATCAGCAATGCTTACGCCAGCGGCTCGGTGTCGGGTAATAGCGGCAGCTGCGGCAGTGGCGGTTGCGGCAATGAGGTGGGCGGCTTGGTGGGGCACTTCGAAAGTGAGGCTAGCAGTTCCGGTGGCTTTAGCAGAGCCAATGTAACGATTACCACCTCCAAGGCCAGTGGGGTCGTGAATGGTGTCGGTGACATGGTTGGCGGGTTGGTTGGCTATGGTAAAAGCGGTTCGTATGGCGCCATGTCCATCATGAGTATCACCAAATCCTCTGCCAGCGGAACTGTGAACGGTACGAATAGTGTGGGTGGCTTGGTAGGCAATACCTATGTAGGTACTGGCGGAGGCGGCGGAGCAAACTTGGGCATAAACCAGACTTACGCCACAGGCGACGTGACCGGCACGAATAATGTGGGTGGCTTGGTTGGTAACGGCTATTACGCGTCTATCTCAGAATCTTTCGCAACGGGAACTGTGGTCGGCGCAGGCAACTATGTTGGTGGTTTGATCGGACAAAGCGGGCATGTCAGTTTGGGGCGATCTTTCGCAACGGGGAATGTCAATGGCAATCGTTTTGTTGGTGGTTTGGTGGGCTACGGTTACTTTTCTGATATTGCAGATGTCTATGCTTCGGGTGACGTCGTTTCGGCCATAGGGAATGTTGGCGGGCTGATAGGTGCTGCGGCATATGGCACGATTAGCAACGCCTTTGCTTCAGGACTGGTAACGGCGACAGTAAATACTTATCCCGCTGGCGGCTTGCTGGGTAATGATGCGGCCGGCCCACCAGTGATTAGCAACAGCTTCTTTGACCATACGGTTAATAGTTCGCTCAATGGTGTTGGTAATAATTCATCCGCCACAGGTGTGGCCGGTAAGTCTTCGGCTGAATTGAAAACCGCTGCGACCTTCACAGGCTGGAGCCTGCGCTCTGGCGGCACACCCGGCAGCACCCCGGAAACCTGGCGTATCTATGAAGGTAACAGCACACCTTTACTGGTTGCGTTCCTGACGCCGCTGGATATTTCCACGAGCACGCCGACGACGGTCGCCACCTCGTTCTGGCATCCAGGCGCGGCGGTGAATTCAGCGTTGATCCAAACCGGCGGTAACAGCAAGAAATACAGTGCGCAATACACCGACGCCCAACGCATCGCTGGCGCGCAGTTTATGGGTTATGACCTTATCAGCGCGACCTCGGCGTATCTTCGGCTCATCACCGGGAGCAGTATCTACGGGGATACGCCGAGCTTCACCTATGGGCTCTATACGCTATCCAGCGGCGGTACATTGATCAATGACGCATCGCCCACGGGGACTGTCAGTTGGTCTGGTGCGCCGGCCAATACATCCAACATCGGCACCTACAGCCTGACCTATGCCAGCGGCTTGACCTTGGGGCACGGCGGCTACACGCTGAGCGCGGGCGGTGCCAACAACTGGACTGTCAACCCAAGGCCGCTCAACCTGACGGTAAGCAAAACCTACAACGGCAACGCCGTTTTCAACGCAGGCTTTGTGCTGACGGGCATGGTCAATGGCAACGCCGCACCCACGGTCAGCGGCAGCGCCAGCACCGCCAGCGCCAATGCCGCCACTTACACCAGCTTTGCCAGCAGCACGCTGGCATTGAACAATGGCAACTACACGCTGACTGGCGGCACCGTGGCGGCGACCATCGACAAAGCCGCAGCCACTGTGACAGGTAACAGCGACACCAGCAAGGTCTACACCGGCTTGGCTCAAAGTGTGAGCGGCTTCACCGCCACGGGTCTCGTGAACAACGAAGCGGCAACCGTGCTGAG
>CAIPBW010000117.1 GCA_903863395.1 uncultured beta proteobacterium | reverse complement strand
GCTGCCAGCGCCAGCGCGCGCTCGCGGCTGGTGGGATTGGGGAGCAGTTGCTCCAGCGCATTGAGCGCTTCCACAGGTGCCACGGCGGTGATGCGCGCCTGCTCCTTGAGCAGGGTGAACCAGTCGGTGTGGGCAGCGCGGTTGCCAACGGTGTCGGCGGGCAGTTTGGCCAGCAAGCGCGCCAGGCGGAAGCTGCGGCGCTCGAACGTGCCAATCGACTCCATGCCGGCCAGCACAATGCGGCACACCGCTGCCGCAAAGCCACCTTCGCCAATGTGCGGCAGTACGGCCAGGCGTGCGACTTCCAGTTCTTTGAGGGCACGCTCTTGCGCCACCACTGCATCGGCCAGATCGGGCTTGAACCACATGCCCAGCCCTTGCGGGCCGTAGAGCTTGCGCGCCAGGTCCACGGCGGCAGCGTCACGCCGGTCGCGCATCTGGTTGAGGCTGGTGGTGATTTGTTCGTTGAACTTTTCTTCCAGGCGGCGCAGGGGGTGGTCGGGGTCCACGCTGACGCGCTCTTCGCGCGCCTTTTGCGCCTGTTTGCGCAGAAGCGGGGCCACGGGTGTGGCGTCGGAAAACATTTCGCGCTGCATCCGCAATGGGTGCAGATTGCCCAATGCGTCTGCCAGCGGGCGCTGGGCCATCAGCCGGACCCAGGGGCGCACCAGCGTCTTGTAGAGCGTGGCGTTGAGTTCCGAGACCTTGCTGATGGTGGAAAACAGCGCCTCTTCCTCGCGCCCTTCGGGGTTGAGGGCCAGGATGTCGGCCATGCTGCGGTGCTCGTAGTGCACGGTGTAGTCGCCGGGTTCGAGTTGTTCCCAGCGCTGCGACTCCATGCCGGCCTTGGCCTGGAGCTTCATTTCGTACAGCCCCGGCGGCAGGCTCTCGATCACGTCGAGCGAGGTGACCAGTTGGTCGTGCTCCTTGCGCGCGATGTCGCCGCCGACAAAGATGCCCAGGTGACCCACGCTTTCGTGCAGCACGTAGATGATGGTGCGTCCGGCGGCGGCAATGGCGCGCTCGTCGCCCCAGGTGTCGATAATCCAGTCCAGCGCCTGCGGCACCGGCGTGATGTTGTCGCCGTGCGAGGCAAATACCACGATCGGCGCGGTGATGTTGCGCAGGTCGATGGCGCGCTCGCCGTCCTTGACCTCACCACGCGCCAAGCGGTTGCCGACAAACAGGTTTTCAACAATCGCCTCGATCTCGGCACCGGTCATGCGGAAGTAGCCACCCCACCAGCGCTCGAATTCAAGAAAGCGCTCGGCTTCGCTGTCGATGTTGGACCACAGCTTGTAGTAGCGGCTCCACAGCGTGTTGGCTGGGTTGAGGCGCTCGAAGTTGTCCACCAGATGCACGCCGTCAAAGCGGTCGGCACCCATATCGGCGGTCATCGAGGCCAGCCACGAGCCCCCCAGCGCCGCGCCCGAGTAGCGCATGGGGTTGAGGGTGGAACTGCCCGCCCAGTACGACAGTGGCGCGCCCACCACCATCAGCGGGCCAAACAGTTCGGGGCGGCTGGCATTGAGCGCCATCATGGCCCAGCCGGCCTGGCAGTTGCCAATCACCACGGGCCGTGCCTTGCACTTGGGGTGGCGCGCAATCACTTCTTCGATGAAGCGCGCTTCGGCGTGCATCACGGTAAACAGGGTCTGCCCGTCTTCGGGCTGGGGGCGAAAGGTGATGAAGTACACCGGGTGGCCGGCGTGCATTGCCACGCCCACTTCGGAGTCGAACTTGAAGCCGCCAATGCCCGGGCCGTGTCCCGCGCGCGGATCGACCACCACCACCGGGCGCAAGGCCGGGTTGACCGGCATACTGGCGGGCGGCAGCAGGTGCAGCAGGGCGTAGTTGCAGGGCTGGGCCAGGCTGCGGCCATCGAGCACGGTCTCAAAGTCAAACTTGAGCAGCGGCGGCGTGCCTTTGTCCAGGTGCTCGCGGTAGGCGTTGCCACGGTCAAGCAGCGTGTCAAGAAACAGCACCGTGCGCTGTGCCACATCGGCCAGATAGTTGTCGTGGCCTTGGGGGGTGGGGGTAGAGGTTTGATCGGCCTTCGGGCTCTTTGGCTTACGCACAGTCACGTTGGCATCCCTTAAAAACTTGGAGAACGCCACCGTTTCAGTGGCAAACTCAGTATATCGACAATCAGTGAAGAACGGTTTTCCATGCAACTCAAGAGCCTTCTCGACCAGCCCAGCAAGCTGCCCACCATCCCGAAGGTCACGCAGCAGTTGATCGCGAGCTTCAGTTCTGACGACTCCACGGTGCAAGACATTGCGCAGCAGATCTCGGCCGATCCGGCGCTGAGCGCCAAGCTGCTGCGGCTGGCCAACTCGGCCTACTTCCATCTCTCGCGCACCATCGGCACGGTCGACGATGCGCTGCGCATGCTGGGCTTTGTGATGGTGCGCAACCTGGTGCTGGGCAACAGCATGGCGGCGAGTTTTCGCAATGCGCGCGGCATCGACCTGCACCAGTTCTGGCGCTACAACCTCTATACCGCCTGCGCCTCGCGCTGGCTGGCAAGCCGTGCTGACGCCAATGCCGATCTGGTCTTTACGGTCGGGTTGATGCACGGCATTGGCCAACTGCACATGCACAGCGTGATACCGACCGAGATGGCGCAAATCGACAAGAAGCTTCATGCGCTGGACGCTGCGCGCGCTGAACTCGAACTGGCAACGCTGGGCTTTCACCACGGCGACGTGGCGGCTGAGTTGGCCACGCTTTGGAACTTCCCAGGGCCCATCATCGCGGCCTTGCGCGCCGTGCCCGCGCCCCTGGCAGCACCAGAATTTTCGGAAGCGGCCGCCTGGGTGCACCTGGGTGCCTGGCGTGCGCGCAGCGAAGTGCTGGCCGTGCCTGAGCAGCAGGCGCAGGAGAGCTACCCCGCCGCCGTGGGCAAGCGCCTGGACCAGTCAGCCAACTGGGCACCAGCGCACGGCGTGCAAGCCGACCCAGCCCAGACCATGCCTGCGCTC
>CAIPBW010000116.1 GCA_903863395.1 uncultured beta proteobacterium | reverse complement strand
TTTGGCTGCGCTGAGTTTGAGCGCACGCTTGCGCGCCACCAGAGCGTCCAGCATGCGGTCCGGTGTGGCGGGCAACTCATGCAGGCGCAAGCCCGTGGCGTGCGCAATCGCGTTGGTCAGCGCGGGCAGGAAGCCCGAGAGCGACCCCTCGCCCGCCTCCTTGGCACCAAACGGGCCATTGGGATCGGGCGCTTCGACGATATAGGTTTCAATCGGCGGTGACTCGACGATGGTGGGAATGCGGTAGTCCAGAAAATTGGCGCGCATGTGCAGGCCCTTGTGGTACTGCGTCTCTTCGCACAGGGCCTGGCCCATGCCCATCCAGACCGAGCCCTGCACCTGCCCTTCCACCGCCAGCGGGTTGATGGCGCGGCCGCAGTCGTGCGCCACCCAGACCTGGACCACGCGCACCATGCCGGTGTCTTCGTCCACTTCCACTTCCACCACCTGGGCGGCGTAGGAATACCCGGCGCTGGTGCCCACCGCCGCCCCACGGAACTTGCCGCCCTGGGTTTCGCGCGGCGTGGACCAGTGGCCACGCACCGTGACCGTGCCGCCCACCTGCAGCGCTAATGTCACCACATCCTTGTAGCTCAGGAACTGGTCGGTGCCGCTCACGCCATAGCTCTCGCCCAGGCACTCCACGGTCTCGATCGGCACTGCCAGCTTGCGCGCTGCGGCTTCAAGCAGCACCAAGCGCAAGGCACGGGCGGCGTTGATGGCCGCATTGCCCACCATGAACGACACGCGTGACGAGTACGAGCCGTTGTCCTTGGGCGTGACAGCGCTGTCGTTGGCCACCACCCGCAGGCGGTCCATCGACAGGCCCAGCACCTCGGCCACCATTTGCGCGATCAGCGTGGACGAGCCCTGCCCGATGTCGGCAGCGCCGGTGAGCACCGTGATGCCGCCATCAAAGTCGAGCTTGAGGTTAACCACCGCGTGCGGCTCGCCGCTCCAGTGCACCGGCTTGGCCGAGCCGCTGGCGTAGTGCGAGCAGGCCAGCCCCAGGCCGCGCCCCTTGGGCATGTTGGCGTGGCGCTGGTTCCAGCCCGACGCCTCTTGCACCTTGTCCAGACACTCGGCCAGACCGCAGGAGTTGACCTGCAGGTCGTTGATGGTGCGGTGCGGAATGCTGAGCAGGTTGGCGCGGCGCAGCGCAAACGGGTCCAGCCCCAGCGTTTGCGCCATGCTGTCGAGCATGGTTTCAAAGGCATGGCGCACATCCACCGAGCCGTGGCCGCGCATGGCACCGTTGGGCGGCGTATTGGTGTACACGCGCAGGCCAAAGTAGCGGCAGGCGGGCAACTGGTACATCGCGTGCAGGAGCGAGCCGGCATACAAAATGGTGACCAGCCCGTAGCCCGCATAGGCACCGCCACGCTGCACCACTTCGCAATCCACCGCCTTGATCACACCGCTCTTGGAAAGCCCGATCTTGAGCCGCACCTGGGTTTCGGGCCGACCCCGGTGGGTAATGAACGACTCCTCGCGCGAGAGTTCGAGCTTGACGCTGGCGCTGGCGGCACGCGCCAGCAGCGAGGTAATGATTTCAAAGTTGAGCGTTTCGGTGCGGTGCCCAAAGCCGCCGCCAACAAAGGGCTTGATCACCCGGATTTGCGCAGCGTCCAGCCGCATGCACTGCGCCAGGATCAGGTGCACGTAGTACGGCACCTGCGAGACGGTGTGCAGCGTCAGGCGGCCACGCTCGGCGTCCCAGTGCGCCAGCGACGCATTGGGCTCCATCATGGCGTGGGTGACTTCGGCGTAGTCAAAGCGCTCTTCAAGCACCAGGTCCGACGCCGCAAAGCCCCCCTCAACATCGCCAAAGCTGTGGTCCACGTCGCGCGCGATATTGCCCGGCTCGTCGTCGTGCAGCAGCAGTGCGTCAGGGGCGCGCGCGCTGGCGGCGTCAAAGTAGGCAGGCAAGGGTTCGAGGTCCAGCACAATCGCAGCCAGCGCGGCGCGTGCCGTGGCGTGGTCAACGGCGGCCACGGCGGCCACCGGTTCGCCGCAGTAGCGCACGCGCTCGCGCGCCAGCGGAAACTCGTTTTGCGCAATCGGAATCACGCCGTAGGGCACATCGCACACATCGCCGGTGATGACCGCCACCACCCCCGGTATGGCGCGGGCGCGGCTGGTGTCGATGGCACGAATCCGGGCGTGTGCCACCGGGCTGCGCAAAATGGCGCCCACCAGTGCGTCGCGCGCGGGGATGTCGGCGGTGTACTGCGCCTTGCCGGTGACTTTTTCGACTCCGTCAATCAGCGCCTGGCGCACACCGATGGCGTGCTGCGGGGTAGTGCTCTTCAGGTCGGTATTGATGATGCTTCTCCCGTGGCAAGCGTGCGGGCAGCGGCCTGCACCGACTCGATGATCTTGACGTAACCGGTGCAGCGGCAGATGTTGCCCGAGAGGGCTTCGCGGATCTGGTCTTCGCTGGGGTCGGGGTTGTGCTGCAGCAAGGCGTGCGCCGCCATCACCATGCCGGGTGTGCAAAAGCCGCACTGGGTGCCCAGCTTCTGGTTGAACGCATCCTGCAAGGCGCTCAAGCGCCCCTGCTCGGAGAGCGACTCGATGGTGCTGACCTCGTGGCCCTCGCAGCGGCAGGCCAGCGTGATGCACGAGAGTTGCGGCTTGCCATCCACCAGCACGGTGCAGGCACCGCACTCGCCGCCATCGCAGCCGCGCTTGGTGCCAGTCAGCCCCAACTGCTCGCGCAGGTAGTCGAGCAGCAGGGTGTGCTCGGCCACCGCGTCTTCGCGCGCACGGCCATTGACGTTGATTTTGACGAGTCGCTTGCTCACTGGTTACTCCTTGGATGGTGCCACGGTGCGAACCCCGCGCACCGGGATGTGGCGCAGGGCAAAGCCCTGGTTGTAGGCGGCACGCGTGACCAGCGTGTACTTCATGTTGGCACCGGCCCAGGCGGCGCAGGCACCCGAGAGCGCAAGCATCAGGCTCTGCGCAGTGCCGCCCCACCAGGTGCCCACAACGAGCAGCACAATCGGTACGTTGGTGCCATACATCGTCATCTGCGACCCGGCACGCTCCAGCGCGCGGCGTGCGGGCAGGGCCAGGCCGG
>CAIPBW010000115.1 GCA_903863395.1 uncultured beta proteobacterium | reverse complement strand
CGCCCGCCATCGGTCGCTCGCGTTGACTGATGGCACACTCATGATTGGCCGTGAAAGAGGAAAAATGACGAAGAACGAACCAGCAATGGAAGACGACGACGCCCCGCGCTCGGGTGTGCAGGTAATTGCGCGCGCCGCAGCGGTATTGCGCAAGCTTCAAGACCATCCGTCAGGTTTGACGCTGGGGGAATTGGCCAAGTTGCTGAAGCTGCCGCGCTCCACCGTGCAGCGCATTGTTGACGCACTTGCCGATGAGAATTTCGTGATTGCAGCCTCGCCCACGCGCGGCGTGCGCCTGGGCCCGGCGCTGCTCGCCTTGGCAGCCGCCACACGCTTTGAGATTTCGGAATTGGCGCGCCCCACGCTCCAGGAAATATCGATGCAGTGCGGGGAGACGGTGGACTTGTCCGTGCTCGACGGCAACAAGCTGGTGTTCGTCGATCAGGTGGTGGGTGGGCATCGCCTGCGAGCCGAGTCTGCCATCGGTGTTTCGTTCACCTTGCATTCCACCGCTCCTGGCAAGGCCATGATGGCCGCAATGAGTGCTGGCAATCTTGGCAAGCTCAAGACCGGCCTCAAGCTCGCGCGACTTACCGACAACACTGCGACCACGTGGGAGCAACTGGACAAAGAACTGGCCTTGGTTCGAAGCACCGGCATTGCGCTTGACCGTGAGGAGAATTCGCACGGCATATGCGCGGTAGCGATGGCGCTCGTATTGTCCAACGGCGAACTTGCTGCCGTATCCATTCCGGTGCCAACGCAGCGCTTTGAATCTACCCGAGCCCAACTGGAGGAATTATTGAGAACCCACTGCGGGAAGTTACAGCAGTCGGTGGGGGTAGGCCGCTAACCGCACTCCGAAGTCCACCTATAGCCAGCCGCTTTACAGTGACTTTACCCGGTGGCCGACTGGGGCCCCGCTTGCTTCTTTGTACACTTGGCACCTGCGTTCGCCCGGGTGACGCACCGGGCTGGTTTCTGGTGCGCCCTGGCCGCGCACTCAAGAGCCGTTGTCCGGCTCCCCTCTTCTGAAGGCTGATCCATGTATTCTGCAAGTCCCGCTGTTCGCTTCCTTGGTTCTGTTTCTCTCGTGCGCCACGCTGCGCTCGGGCTCGCGGTGCTGGCCCTGGCTGCCTGTGGGGCCAAGGACGGACCGGGTGGTGCGCCCGGCGGCCCCGGTGGCATGCCGCCAGCGGAAGTGGGCGTGGTGACGGTCGCACCGCAGGCGGTGGCGCTGCAAACCGAGTTGCCCGGGCGCGTGTCGCCGGTGCGCGTGGCCCAGGTGCGTGCCCGCGTGAATGGCGTGGTGTTGCAACGCCTGTTTCGCGAAGGAGCCGAGGTCAAGGCCGGCGAGTTGCTCTACCAGATTGACCCCGCTCTCTACAAGGCCGCACTCGACAGCGCCCAGGCCAGCGTCGCCAAGGCCCAGGCCAATCTGGCCCAGGCCAAGGTGCAGGTGGAGCGCTACCAACCGCTGGTAGAAGCCAACGCGGTGAGCAAGCAGGAATTCACCACCCTGGTGACCACCCAGAAGCAAGCCGAAGCCGATCTGGCCGCAGGCAAGGCAGCGGCGCAAACCGCCAGCATCAACCTTGAGTACGCGTCCGTCACGGCACCCATTTCCGGGCGCATCGGCCAGGCGCTGGTGACCGAGGGCGCGCTGGTGAGCCAGGCTGAAGGCACCCAGTTGGCCGTGATCCAGCAAACCAGCACGGTGTATGTCAATTTCACCCAGTCCAGCACCGACGTGCTGCGCCTGCGCAAGGCGATTGCCAACAAGCAGTTGCGCAGCGCGGGCGACGGCTCGGTGCCGGTGCGCGTGGTGCTCGAAGACGGCAGCGAGTTGCCGCGCCCCGGGCGGCTGCTTTTTTCTGATCTGACGGTGGACGCCACCTCGGGCCAGATCACGCTGCGCGCCGAGGTGCCCAACGCCGACGGCATGCTGCTGCCGGGCCAATACGTGCGCGTGCGCCTGTCGCAGGCCGAACTGCCCTCGGGCGTGCTGCTGCCGCAACAGGCCGTAACCCGTACCAACCAGGGCGACAGCGTGCTGGTGGTGGGGCCAGAAGGCAAGCCCGCACCGCGCCCGGTAAAGGTGGGCAACGCGCAGAACAACCAATGGGTGATT
>CAIPBW010000114.1 GCA_903863395.1 uncultured beta proteobacterium | reverse complement strand
TGGCCTCGCGAGGATGAAAGGCCGTCATTGCGAGGAGCGCAGCGACGCGGCAATCCATGCAGGCACAAAGCCATGGATCGCCACGGCCTGATGGCCTCGCGATGACGAGGGGATGTCAAAAGTCATGGATCGCCACGGCCAGTTGGCCTCGGCTGCGCGGCGCAGCGAAGAAAGACCAAAAAATACGATCACGGGCAGGCCCATGCAGACCAGAAACAGCGTGTTCTTGTCGCGCAGTTGCAGCGTCGCCGACAAATACAGACGCCAAAGCGTAAGCAGGCCCACGACGATGAGGGTGTTGCGTTGGTTGAAGGTGCGTTCCATGTGCGTGCAGCGTGGTCGGCCCACAGTCTGCTGGCGCTTGCGCACCCTGAATTTGAGAATTCGCAACCCCGGCGCGCTGTGCACGCTCAGACTTCAAAGCCTGTTTTTCATTGGCACAACAACCCTCTGTTGGCCTTACCTTGGTTTGGAGTCATGCATGCTGGAGACGATGAACGCGCCCGTGGAGCACACGGCGCATGGCCGGGAGCAATACACCACGAGCCCCGAGCAATTGCTGGAGGCGACCTACGGCTTTGTGTTGGCTGGCGGGCGTGGCACACGCCTGAAGCAACTCACCGAAGGCCGCGCCAAGCCCGCCGTACCGTTTGCAGGCAAGTTGCGCATCATTGACTTCACGCTGAGCAACTGCGTCAACTCCGGCATCACGCACGTGAGCGTTCTCACCCAGTACAAGTCCGAGAGTCTGGCCAGCCACATCCGGCACGCCTGGGGTGGCCTGCATGCGTCCGAAGGGGTGCACGTCGATGTGGTCTCGCCACGCAGCAGCCCCGGACAGCAGAAATACAGCGGTACCGCCAACGCGGTGTTCCAGAACCTCGACCGGGTACGCGCGGCCAAGGCCAGCTTTGTGCTGGTGCTGGCGGGCGACCATGTGTACAAGATGGACTACAGACGCATCATTGCCGAGCACATTGGGCACCATGCCGATGCCACGGTGGCGTGTATCGAGGTGCCGCTGGCAGAGGCTTCTTCCTACGGGGTGATGCGGGTTGATGCGCATGGGCGCATCCGGTCGTTCCAGGAGAAGCCTGCGTGCCCTGCGGCCATCCCGGGGCGGCCGGATGTCGCGCTTGTGAGCATGGGCATCTACGTGTTCAATGCAGATTTTCTGCGTCGGCAGCTCGATTGCGACGAGCGCGATCCTGCCTCGGGCCACGACTTCGGGCACGACATCATTCCCAACATCATTTCGCACCGGCGCGTGTTTGCGCACGACTATTCGCTAAGCTGCGTCAACCCGTTCGAGGATCGCCCCTACTGGCGCGACGTGGGCACGCTGGACGCCTATTGGCAAGCGAACATGGACCTGCTGCGCCCGGTGCCGGAGTTGGACCTGCACGACGCCGCCTGGCCGATCCGCAGCATGGAATATCCATCGCAGTTACCGCACCCTGTGCGCAGCGCTGCGGCACGCGGTGCTCCGGCTGTGGAGTCGCTGCTCTCCGCCGGCTGCCGCGTGGAGCACGCCTCGGTACGGCACTCGGTGTTGTTCTCCAAAGTGGAGGTGGAAAGCGGCAGCGAGATCGCGGATTCACTCTTGCTTCCGGGTGTCAAGGCCGGGCGCAATGTGGTGGTGCGCCGCGCCATCATCGACAGCGACTGCGTGCTGCCCGACGGGTTTACCGTCGGCGTTGACCCAGCGCAGGACCGTGCCCGCTTCACCGTGAGCGAGAAGGGCATAACCCTGGTAACCCGCGCCATGCTAGGCCAACCCCTGCATACGCTCGACGCTTGATTTTGGAACCGGTCATCGCGAGGTCACGCCCCCTTCGTCATCGCGGCGTCGCCCCCTTCGTCATCGCGGCGTCGCCCCCTCAACCCGTCATCGCGAGGCCGAAGGCCGTGGCGATCCATGACTTTCTGGCTGCATGGATTGCCGCGCTTCGCTCGCAATGACAGCCAAAGGACATGGATTGCC
>CAIPBW010000113.1 GCA_903863395.1 uncultured beta proteobacterium | reverse complement strand
CGCCCTGGCCCCTTGCCCCACGCTGACGAAAGGCAGTCACTGCGAGGAGCGAAGCGACGCGGCAGTCCATGCGTTCGGAAGTCATGGATCGCCGCGCTTCGCTCGCGATGACGGAAAAGCTGCTCGCGATGACGCGCCGTGACGAAAAGAGGTCGTGGATCGCAGTGACCTGGTCAAGACTTGGGCGTAACGATGGCGAACTTGCCGTCGGGTTTGTCGATCAGGCTGAAGAATCGAATCAGGTCGATCTTGCTGCCGGTGATTTTCAGGTCGTCGCTCGTCAGCGTGTCCTTGATGCCTGCGGTGCCGGCAATCATCTTGACGAAGATGCTGTGCGTGAGCGTCAGCGTGGCGTTGGCGTCGGCTGCCGGGGGTGCGCTTTTGAAGTGCAGCACGGCGTTGTCCAGCCACAGTACAAAGCTTTGCTGCTTGTCGGTCAGCACCAGGTTGACCTTGAGGTTTTTGCCGTCGGCGTCCGGGCCGTTGAGGCTGGCGGCCATGGCTTCCAGAAAACGCTCGGTGGGGGTTTGCATCAGCATGTCCATCATCAGCGCCTTGGACACGCCCTTGGCGGGCGGGCCGTTGCGCAGTTCCTGCGCACCGGTGAGGTAGGCGTTGCGCCAGGTGGCGGCTTCGGCCATGTAGCCCATTTGCTCGTAGGTTTTGGCCAGCAGTTCCTTGGCGGCGCTGTTGCCGGGGTCGCCAAAGACGGCGTGGTTGAGCAGTTCGGCAGCCCAGCGGTAGTCGCCCTTGTCGAACGCGGTTTGCGCTGCGGCCACGGCTTTGTCAGCGCCGCCAATGAGTTCCAGGTAGCGCTTGGCGGACTCGCTTGGCGGCAGTGGGTTGAGGTTGGCCGGGTTGCCGTCGTAGAAGCCGATGTAGAACTGGTAGATCGCCTTGACGTTGTGGCGGATGTCGCCGTAGTAGCCGCGCGCGCCCAGGTGCTCGGAGAGCGATTGAGGTAGCTTGACCATGTCGGCAATTTCGCGCGCGGTGTAGCCGTGGTTCATCAGGCGCAGCGTCTGGTCGTGCAGGTACTTGTACACGTCGCGGTGGATGGTGATGAACTTGCGGATCTTGTCGTTGCCCCAGATCGGCCAGTTGTGCGAGGCGATGTAGACGTCAATGCCCTCCATCTGGTCGAGTGCCTGCTCCATGTAGTTGGACCAGCGCAGCGCGTCGCGCGCCTTGGCACCGCGAATGGGCAGCAGGTTGTGCATGGTTTGCGACAGGTTTTCGGCACCGTCGTAGAGCTTGAGGTCGGGGATGCTGAACGTCAGCTCGGCCGGGCACTCGGCGTTGGGCACGTTGTGCAGCACGAAGTTGACGCCGTCGATCTGCATGTTCTGGGTGGGCTTGACGATCAGCCAATTGGGTTGAAGCATGCCGACGGAGCCATACACCACGTCCTTGCCCAGGCCGGTATCCACATTGCCCTTGGCGCTGCGCGGCAGGTCGCGCCCGAACTGGTAGATCGAGCGTCGGCCCATGCCGGGGCCGGCCAGGATGTTCTCGCTGGTGCCTTCTTCAATGAACCCGGCCGGGGCCACCACCGGTATCTTGCGCTGCTCCACTTCCTGGGGCGAGAGTACGCCCAAAGAGCCACCAAAATGGTCCACGTGGGCGTGGGTGAAGATCATGCCGGTGACGGGCTTCTTGCCCAGGTGCTTTTCGGCAAAGTCCATGGCGTAGCGCGCCGACTCGCGCGTGGTGAGCGGGTCCACCACAATCCAGCCGGTCTTGCCTTCGATCAGCGTCAGGTTGGCAATGTCAAAGCCGCGCAACTGGTAAACGCCGTCCATCACCTTGAATAGGCCCACCTGCGCGTTGAGTTGCGCGTGCCGCCACAGGCTGGGGTTGACGGTGTCGGGTGCCTTGGCCTCTAGAAAGCCGTAGGCGTCAAAGTCCTTGAGCACCGCGCCGTCTGCGCCCAGAATCTTGCCGCTGGGCTTGGCGATAAAGCCGCGCTTGGCGTCGTCAAAGTCCTGCGTGTCGTCAAGCTTGAGCTCCTTGGCAAACTGCGCGTTTGCTTGGAGCGTGGTGGCACTGGCGTCGCTGGACGCACCGCCGACGCCAGCACTTTTACCGCAAGCCGCGATCAGACCGACCAACGCAATCGGCACCCACACATGATGAATCCGCAACATGGTTTGTCCCCTTGGAATTTTGGATAAATGGGAGACCGAGAGTGTGCCTGAAAGTCGGCGTGCTCTCCATGAACCAGCCCCGTCATTGCGGGCCACTTCCCTGTCATTGCGAACGAAGTGAAGCAATCCATGCCTTTCAAATGCATGGACTGCCGCGCTGCGCTCGCAGTGACGAAACCACGGTTCATGGTCCGCATGCAGTTTCGGCCACCCGAAAAAGCGGGCTCGCTTTGCTTGCGATTTCACAACGGGGGGACGGCCCGCGCCGCGTATCTTCTGGCTTCCTCAACGATGATGGGGGGCCGGTATTCATCCTGCAACAAAGGTTTCACGCCCGGG
>CAIPBW010000112.1 GCA_903863395.1 uncultured beta proteobacterium | reverse complement strand
GCGGGTTGCCAGGCTTCGTGGTCCCAACTGACGCGGGTGTACAGGTTGGTGCGCTGCAGGCTGCTGCTGGCGCCAAAGACGCTGGCCTGCCATGCCAGGTTGCCCGCCACGGCGCTGGCCGGTGCGCCGCGTGCGGCCAGTGCCGCCAGGCTTTGGTTACGCTGCCGCCAAGCCTGCCACTGCTCGGGGGAAAGCGCCGTGCCGTCCCACCACGCTTCCATCAGCACACTGATCTGGCTTTCGTGGGTCCAGGTGCCGCCTAGCAGGGCTTGGGTGGCGTTGCTGACGCTGGCGCTTTGCCAGGGGTTGCTGCTGGTGAGGACCGCGCTTGCGTTGGCTGGGGCAAGGCTGTCAGCGCGCTCGCGCAAGCGCACTGAGGCATGCAGTTCGAGCGCATCGCTGGCCACCCAGGCCACGGCCGCGCCCAGGCTGCCACCCGTGCGCTCGGCCACGCGGGCAAAGCCGTGCCAGTCGAGCGCGCCTTGGCGCAGGTAGTAGCGCGCCGCCAGGGCCGGTTCGGTGGCACCCAGGTCGTGCGTCACTCCGCTGGGGTTGGCCAGCACCCAGGACCACGAACTGTCGGCGTCAAAGTGTTCGGCCATCAGCACCGGGCGGCCCTCTGCGGTGCTGCTCACCAGGGTGCGGCGTTCTTCCTGCTGCACCATGTCGTTAGGCCGAAACGCGTAGCCCACGTCCCAGCCGACAATTTTTTTGCCGACGCTGAACTGCCAACTGCCCGCGTCGTGGGTGGCTACCAGTTCGTTGATCCACGATCTGCCCTGGCTGGTTTGGCCCACCGGGCTGCGCTGCTCGGCGGTGGCCGTGGCGCTCCAGTTGCGCCCGCTGGCGTGCAGTTCGGCTTGCAGCGTCAAGCCGTCGGGCTCGCTGGGCGCAATGCCGCTTTGCAGCACGTTGGCCTGCGCCAGCGGCCCCGTGGTAGCCGCGCTGCGTGCGTCCCATTGGCTGCGCAGCTTGCCGCCGAGCGCGCCGTCCGCGTCGGCGCTTTGCGCATTGGCAACGCCACAGGCAAGCAGGGCCAGGGCCGTGAAGAAGCGTCCCGTCATCGGGAAGCCGTCAGGCCGTGGCGATCCATGACTTTCGGATGCATGGATTGCCACGTCGCTACGCCTCTCGCAATGACAGCCCTTCGTCGCTGTGCTTCTCGCAATGACGGGGGATAAGGTTTCAATGACGTTTGGAATGGTCATGATGTTTGGAGGCATCTTCAGTCCAGCGCCGGGTTGCGGACCAGGAACATGGGGTTGAGCCACTCCTGTGGTACCTGGCGCTCCTTGCGACTGGCGTAGCGCACGTGGGTGGTCTTGTGGTTGCTGACCTGGTCGGACAGCACCATCTCGGTCACGATGGTGGGCGCAGCGGGTTTGTCGAGCACAAAGCTGGCTTGCTTGGCGAGCTTGTCCGAGAGCACGTACAAGTCGGCCTTGAGCGGCTCGTAGCGGGTTTTGCCCAGCCAGAGTTCGATGCGCTGGTAGGTCACGCCCTTGCGCGCAGCGTTCAGGCTCAGGTGCAGGCAGGGGACTTGCGCCGCACCGGCAGTGGGGCCGTCGCAGCGTTCTTCGCCCAGCAGTTTGCCGCTGTAGTCGTCGGCCCAGCTCAGGGTGGCGATGTCGCCGATGGAGGCGTCACCGAGCAGCTTTTGCATCGGCGTGATGCGCAGCGGGCGTTGGCTCTCGGGCATGAGCAGCCAGAAGTCGTCGCCCAGCATCAGCACCTTCTGGCCTTTCTCGGCGGGGCTGAGCATCAGCACCAGCGACTTGCGCCCGGCCTGGGCAAAGACCTTGTAGCGGCGCTCCTTGTCGGGCGAGCCGTCGGCGTTGAACACGTTGATCTGCGTTTCGACCTGCAGATTCTCCGCGCCCATGCGGTATTTGTCGGCAGCCTTGAGCAGGGCGTTTACGTCCTGGGCGTGGGAGGTGGAGGCAAGGAGCGCCAACGCGGTGAGGATGATGGAGAGAGGTTTCATGGTGGTGACTCATTTAGGTTGGTTGCAGAGGCTAAGTACGGAGTGCGCATCATGTGTGGGCCAGTGCATCGACCACGGGCATGTTGACCGTCTTGCGTGCTACCCAGGTCGAGGTGAGCACGGTCAGGCTGACCATGCTGAGCATGGTGGCGAGGTACATCAGGGCGTCAAAGGTGATGATCAGCGGATAGCCTTTGGTCTGGCCCGGAGGCGGGGGCATCTCGAATGGCACCACCAGCAGGAACACGGTCACGCCCACTGCCACCGCCGCACCGGCCAGGGCCCCCACGCCGCCGAGCACCATGCCCTCAAGCCCGAGCGTGCGCAGCAGTTGGTTGGGCAGCGTGCCCAAGGCCCGCAGGGTGCCAATCTCCCGCGTGCGCTCGATGATTGCCATTGACATGGCGTTGGTCACCACAAACACCACAATCACGCCGATGATCAGGCCCATGGCACCGAAGATGCGGTTGTACAGATCTTTCACGCCCTTGTAGAAGAACGCCTGGTCTAGCCAGGTTTGCACCTTGAGCGTGGGGTTGGCGCCGGCCACGCGTTGCTGCGCGCCTTCGGTCATTTCCATGCGCGCCAGAAACACCCCCAGGCTGGAGACGCGCTGGGTGTTGAGCAGCTTTTGCGCCGTGGCAATGTCGGTGTAGACAAAGCGCGCGTCCATGTCGGGCACGCCGGTGGAGAACACGCCCTTGACCTGCACGTCGAGCGCGTTGAGCGCACCGTCGGTAGTGCTGGCCAGCAATGTCAGGCTGCTGCCGGGTTGGGCCTTGAGGCTGCGCGCCAGTCCCTCGCCCAGCATCACCTCGGCGACTGAGCTGCCGCTGCTAAGCACCTCGCCGGCGGTGACAGAGAGAAACGGTCCTTTGACGGCGAACTCGCTGTCGGGGTCAATGCCGGTGGCCATCATCACGGTGGACTTGTCGCCATTGCTGATCAGGCCGCTGAATGACACCCGGGGCAGCACCTGGCGCACCTCGGGGTCGGCCAGTAACTTCTCGCGCAACTCGGCGGCGTTGTCCAGGCCGTGCTGCAGGGGCGTGTCTTCGTCGCGGTCAAACTGGGCTGGTTGGGCCACGATCAGGTGCCCGGTGCTGCGGGCGGCCATTTCCGACAGCCCTTTGTAGGTGGACAGGGCAAAGCCCCCGCCGAGCAAGATGCCCGCCGTTCCCAGCGCCGCAATCGACACCGTGACCAGCGAACGGCGGCGGTTGCGCAGCGTGTTTTGTACGGCAAATGTCAGCCACATCAAGTTCATAGTGCCCCCTTGACACAAAGGGTCGTTTCCCTGAGTCTGAGCTTTCGCAATGTTTGTGCAGTGTTCATACAAGCCTCCCATCGAGTAGCGCCAGCACCCGGTCGCAGCGGCGGGTGAGGCGACTGTCGTGGGTGGCGATGACAAAGGCGGCACCTTCGGCGTGGCCGCGTTCGCGCATCAGGTCCAGCACCTGGTCGGCGGTGTGCGAGTCCAGGCTGGCGGTGGGCTCGTCGGCAATCACCAGACGCGGGCGCTTGACCAGCGCGCGTGCGATCGCCACGCGCTGGCGCTGGCCGCCCGAGAGTGCGTCCGGGCGGTGGTGTGCGTGCTCGTGCAGGCCGACAGCGCGCAGTTGTGCGGCAACGCGCTCGCGCCGCTCGGGGGCGGGCACACCGGCAATGAACAGCGGGTAGTCCACGTTTTCGGCAACCGTCATCACCGGCACCAGGTTGAAGCTCTGGAACACAAAGCCCAGCGCGTCGCGGCGCAGCAGGGTGCGTTGCACTTCGTTCAAGCCGTTGACGCGCTGCGTACCCAGCACGATCTCGCCCCGGTCGGGGGTGTCGATCAGCCCGCACAGGTTGAGGATGGTGCTCTTGCCGCTGCCCGACGGGCCAGTGAGTGCCAGCAGTTCGCCCCGGCGCACGGTCAGGTCAATGCCTTGCAGCGCCGGGATCACGTGGCTGCCCAGGTGGTAGGTTTTGTGGATGCCGTGCAGTTCGACCACGCTGGTGTCGGCGGCGCTCATGCTGGCAACGCCTGCAGTTGTGCACGCGCGGCCTGGGCCTGCGGTGCGTTGGCATTGATGATCAGTTGCAAATACTGGCGTGCCTGCTGGGGCTGCTTTTCGTGCACGGCATGCTGGGCGGCGCGCAGCCACACATCGCCGCGAAAGCTCAGTGGTGCATTGGCCAACAGCGGGCTGGCCACAACGTCGCTTAGCAGCTTGGCACCGCGTGCGCCCCGGTTCATGAAGCCGGGCACGGCCAAAAAGGTGTTGGCCACCACATAGCGCACTTCCAGCACGGCAGGCACCTGATGCTGCAGCAGCGCGTTATGGGCGGGCGTCAGCAGGGCCAGCGCCTTGTCCTGCAGCGCCATGCCGTCTTCGGCGTAGCGCATCTTCTTCCAGGGCAGCCAGGTGGTGGTGGCTTGCAGGGCGGTGGCGGCACCGGCGTAGGCCATCAACACCGGGTTGCCGGGCTCCTGGCGCAGCAGT
>CAIPBW010000111.1 GCA_903863395.1 uncultured beta proteobacterium | reverse complement strand
GCCACGGCGGAAATCGAGGTCCTTGAGCGGAGCCGTGTCGCGGCTGCGGTTTTCGGCAAAAGTAGTTGCACCCGCCTTGGGCGCGGCAGTAGCCACGGCGGCTTCCAGCGCCACCAGCAGCGATTTACCCTGGATTTCAGCTTTGTAGGCTACCGGCTGTTTCAGGTTGAGCACCACGCGGGTGCGTTCACCGGCTTGCACCACGGTCACTGAGCGCAGGTTGCCCTGGTTCACTTCGACGGTGGAGCGCCCCATGGCGTTGGCAACGCCAGGAAAGTCGAGCGCGATGCGCGCTGGGGACTGAATGGAAAACCCCGTGGGCAGCGCCGTGAGCGCCTGCGACAGGTCGATGCGCACCACCTCGGTTCCGCCTTGAATTGAGCCAGACACTGCCTCGATGGTCGTCTGAGCAAGCACGCCCGCACTGGCCAGCAGTACGGTTGCCGCCAAGACAAGCCGTTGCCACATGCGCATTACCATCCGTTGATCGTTCATTTAGCCTTCTCCTGCAACTGCAGCGTCGCAATTCGTTCAATCCACTCGCCAACCGCGTCCTGCACGATCTCGCGCAGGGTCACTTCGGTCTCGCTGATCTTGGTTACCCGCCCGTAGTTCAGGCCCAGGTAGTTGCCCAGTTTGACCTGGTACAACAGGTGCTCCACTCTGACCAGCGCCATCGGCAGCCCTTCCTTGGTGATGTTGCCCACCAGGGTCATCACATCCAACGGAAAGGCTTCCAGGGGTTCCTTGCGCCGCGCCAGTTCGGGTGCCACCAGTGCACCGTTGGAAGCAGCCTGCGACGAGTCGCGCTTGAGCGCCTGTGTGAGCTTCTGGTTGCTAAACGGCTCCAACGCCGTGGCGTTGTTGTAGGGCTCGGGCTTGAACTGTTTGGGCGCAGGAATCGGAGCCACGCGCGGGCGCGTCTGGTTGCGCTCTTCCACCATCCATTGGCGGATATCGTCTTCATGCGACGCGCCGCAGCCTGCCAACAGCGTCACGGCGGCTGAGATCAACAGGAAATGCAACACTGCCTTCACTTTTTGGCTCCCTTGGGGCTGGAGGCCTTGCGCTGCGCCATGACCTCATCGGGGTCCAGGTAGCGGAAGGTCTTGGCGGTGGACTCCAGCAACAGGGAGCCATCGGGCTTGGGAGCAATCGACAGATTGTTCAATGTCACGATGCGTGAGAGGTTGGCAATGTCGGAGGCAAAGGCACCAATGTCGTGGTACCTGCCGCTGACCTTGAGCGCAATTGGCAACTCGGCGTAATAGTCCTTGACCACCACCTGCCCCGGACGGAACAGGTCAAACTGCAGGCTGCGCCCCAGGCCGGCTTGGTTGATGTCCGACAGCAGGGCGTCCATCTCCGACTTGCTTGGCAACTGCTTTTCAAGCTGGGTCACGTACTGCTGCACCTGCTCGCGCTGCTTTTTCAGCACATCGAGGTTGACTGCCTTGGTCAATTTGGTCTTGTAATCTGCCTTGAGCTTGACTTCCTTGTCGACTTCGGTTTGCAGCAGTTCCTGCGAGCCGCTCAGCCACAAGAACCACAAGGCCACCACCACCACCACCGCCGTCACCACAAACAGCGTGTAGCGCGGCAGCGCCGGCCACAGGGATGGATCCTTGGGATCGAGGTCGCGGAATTGCGCGGTCAGCTTTTCCTGCAGCTCGCGAAAGTCGATCGATTGGAGTACTTTGGTCGCCATGGCAATCCTGCTATTTCTTGACGATGGGCGATGACGCAGGAGCCAAGGCAGCACCCGAGGCTGCATCCGACGCCTTGGGCGCACTCTTCTCTGCCTCGCTGGAGCGCACCAACTTGACGCGAATCACAAAGTTGGCCACCCGCTTCTGCTCGCGCGGCGACAAGGCCAGCGTGCCCGCCACAATTTCCACCAATTCGGGCTTGGTAAACCAGGGAGTGTTGCTGGTCAGGTTGCGCAACAGGTCGGCCACACGTTCCTGCGACTGGGCCACGCCGTTCAAGGTCACGGTCTGGTCAAGTTGCACCATCTTGCTGATGAACACGCCGTCGGGAAGTTGGTTCACCACCTCGGTGAGCAAGTGCACCGGCAGGTTGCGGTCGGACTGCAAGTCCTCCACCGCCTGCTGGCGTGCGCGCAGCGCAGCAATTTCTGCTTCCAGCCCGACAATGTCAGAGATCTGGGACTCGAGTTTCTTGATCTCGGCGCTAAGCACCGCATTGGTATCCTGCTGCGCTGAAATCGCCGTCTGGAACCAGACAAAAATCACGCCCGCCACCAGACCGCCCACCAGGGACGACAAGCCCAGCGAGACATTGAAAATGTCGCGCCGACGTTTTCTGGCAGCCTCGCGGTGCGGAAGCAGGTTGATCAGAATCACTGCGAAAACCTCCGCAAAGCCAGGCCGCAGGCAGTCAGGTAGGAAGGCGCTTCGCGCGTCATGCGCTTGAGCCGGATGCCCTCGCCCAACTCCATGCCGTCAAAAGGGTTGAGCAAACTGCAGGGGAAGGTGGTGTGCTGCGTAACCGCTGCCGTAAGGCCTGGCAGCGCCGCAGAACCGCCCGCGAGCATGACGTAGTCCACCTTGTTGTGCGGTGTGCTGGTAAAGAAAAACTGCAGCGCGCGTCCCAACTCCTGCACCATGGTCTCGACAAAGGGCCGCAGCACGGCCGACTCGTAGTCATCGGGCAGTTCGCCGCTGCGTTTTTTGCTCTCGGCCTCTTCCTGCGAAAAACCGTACTGGCGCACGATCGACTGGGTGAGTTGGGCACCGCCAAATGCTTGATCGCGGTCGTACAACACTTCTTCGTCGCGCAACACCTGCATGCTGGTGGTGAAAGACCCCACTTCAAACAGCGCCACGATCAGGCCCGCGCCCTGCTCGGGCAGGTTCTCGATCAGCCGCCCCGCCGCCAGACGCGACGCATACGACTCCACGTCCACCACCACGGGCGTCAGGCCCGCAGCCTCGGCCAGACCCTGGATGTCCTGCACTTTTTCGCGGCGCGACGCGGCAATCAGCACTTCCACGTCGCCAATGGAGGTGGAACTCGGGCCCACCACGCAGAAGTCCAGACTGACTTCGTCCAGCGGGAAGGGAATGTACTGGTTGGCTTCGGTTTCGACCTGCTGCTCCAACTCGGAGTCGGTCAGGCCACCGGGAAGAATAATTTTTTTGGTAATGACCGCCGACGGGGGTAGCGCCATCGCCACGCTCTTGGTTTTGGTGCCGCTTTTCTTGACCAGACGGCGCAGGGCTTCGGCCACTTCGTCAAACTTTTCGATATTGCCGTCGGTGATCCAGCCGCGCTCGAGCGGCTCCATGGCGCAGCGCTCCAACACCAGGTTTCCGGCTTTGTCGCGCCCCAACTCCACCAACTTGACGCTGGAAGAACTGATGTCGAGCCCCAACAAAGGTGCTGGCTGACGACTGAATAAAGACCCCAATGAGATCAAAACTATCCCCTGAAATAGATCGAAAAAGGCCCGCTGGACTTAAGAAGTTACTTGAATACTATCAGTAAGCCCATTGTTCTGCACAGACATTATTCCCTTTTGCACGATTTGCGTTGTCGCCAAAAACATACAAAACACCGGCCAGTTCAAACCACCAAATTGAGAACACACAGCACCACTATAAACGGCAACAATCTCTTGCTGCCGATGAAATTGCAACCAAATGCTCATTCCTATAATCCCCCAACCTTCCACCCAAACCACCATTTATGCCTCCAACCCCTGACCCCAAAGACGCGCCCAAGGCTTCGGGGGGTAGCGCCAGACACTGGCTGGTCACGCTGATCTTGCGCCTGGTGGGCCTGGCAGCGGCAACGGTATTGTCCGTTGCCATCGTGCTCGGGTTGGCGCTGGCGATGGCGTTTCCGAACCTGCCCGACATCTCGGATTTGTCCGACTACCGCCCCAAGCTGCCGCTGCGCATCTACTCGGAAGAAGGCGATCTGATCGGCGAATTTGGCGAAGAGCGGCGAAACCTGACCCCGATTGGCGAAATCCCGCAGGTCATGATCAATGCGGTGCTGGCGATTGAAGACGCGCGCTTCTACCAGCACGGCGGGGTGGATTACCTGGGCGTGCTGCGCGCCGGTCTGGCCAACGTCGGCAAGGTCAAGAGCCAGGGGGCCTCCACCATCACCATGCAGGTGGCGCGCAACGTGTACCTGTCGTCCGAAAAGACGTTTACCCGCAAGATTTACGAAATCCTGCTGACCTTCAAGCTCGAACACATGCTCAGCAAGGACCAGATCCTTGAGATCTACATGAACCAGATCTTCCTGGGCAACCGGGCCTACGGTTTTGCAGCCGCCTGCGAAACCTACTTTGGCAAGCCGCTCAAGGACATCACGATTGCCGAAGCCGCCATGCTGGCCGGACTGCCCAAGGCCCCTTCCGCCTACAACCCGATCAGCAACCCCAAACGTGCACGCATGCGCCAGCGCCACATCATCGACCGGATGCTGGAAAACGGCTTTATCTCGGAGAAGGACGCCGCAGCCTCCAAGGAGCAGGAACTCAAAATCCGCACCGCCAGCAACACCCGCCAGGTGCACGCCGAATTTGTGGCAGAAATGGTGCGCCAACTGGTCTATGCCCAGTACGGTGACGAAACCTATACGCGTGGCCTGGACGTGACCACCACGCTGCGCAGCGCCGACCAGACCGCCGCCTACAAAGCCCTGCGCCGGGGCATCATGGACTTTGAGCGCCGCCAGATCTACCGCGGACCGGAGCAGTTTGTCACCCTGCCCGCCACCCAGCAGGAACTCGAAGAAGCCATTTTTGACGCGCTGGACGAGCACCCCGACAACGGCGACGTGATGTCGGCCATGGTGCTCGAAGCCGACAGCAAGCACATCAAGGCCGTGCGCCAGAACGGCGAGTCGGTCGATATTGCCGGCGAAGGTCTCAAGCCAGCCCAGTCGGGTCTGTCCGACAAAGCCCCCCCTAACATCAAGATCCGCCGTGGTGCCGTGATCCGCGTGACCAAGACCGTCAAGGACACCTGGGAAATCACCCAACTGCCCGAGGTAGAGGGCGCATTCGTCGCCATCGACCCGCGCAATGGGTCGATCCGGGCGCTGGTGGGCGGCTTTGACTTTGCCAAGAACAAGTTCAACCACGTCACCCAGGCGTGGCGGCAACCGGGGTCGAGCTTCAAGCCCTTTATCTATTCGGCCGCGCTGGAAAAAGGCTTTACGCCTTCCACCGTGGTCAACGACGCGCCGCTGTTCTTTGACGCTGGTGTCACCGGTGGCCAGCCGTGGGAGCCCAAGAACTACGACGGCACTTTTGAAGGCCCGATGACGCTGCGCAAGGGTTTGGCCAAGTCCAAGAACATGATCTCGATCCAGATCCTGCGCTCCATTGGCACCGAGTACGCGCAAGACTGGATCACGCGCTTTGGCTTTGAGGCCGAAAAGCACCCACCCTACCTGACCATGGCGCTGGGCGCGGGCTCGGTTACGCCGATGCAGATGGCCGGTGCCTACTCGGTATTTGCCAACGGCGGCTACCGCGTCAACCCGTGGCTGATCTCCAAAATCGGCGAGCAGCGCGGCAAACTGCTGGTGGAGACCAAGCCACCCCTGCCGGAAGAATTTGAGCGCGTGATCGAAGAGCGCAACGCCTTCATGATGAGTAGCCTGCTGCAGGAAGTCACGCGCAGCGGTACGGCGGCGCGCGCCCAGGCCATGCTCAAGCGACCCGACATTTATGGCAAAACCGGCACCACCAACGACTCCATGGACGCCTGGTTTGCCGGCTACCAGCCCACCCTGACGGCAGTCACCTGGATCGGCTACGACACGCCGCACAAGCTCGGCGACCGCGAAACCGGCGGTGGCCTGAGCCTGCCGGTGTGGATCAGCTTCATGGAAACCGCTCTCAAGAACGTGCCGGTGATGGAGCCTGCCGCACCCGAGGGCGTGGTCCACGTTGGCGGCGAGTGGTACTACGACGAATTTGCCAAGAACTCTGGTGTGAGCGGCCTCAAGATCGAAGACGCCGCTGCGCCAGCGGCTGCCACGCCAGGCGTTCCGGCCCAGCCCCCGGCTGACGAGAAGAAAAAGATCCTGGACCTGTTCAAGAACTGATCAGCCGCCAAAGCGCAGGCTGCACCCAGCCTGCAGCGTGGCGTCAGTCGACAGCGCGGCAAAGAAATCGGTATCGGCCTTGGTGTCCTGCCAGACGCCATCCACCCAGCGGTAATGGTGGCCGCCGGACTTGGCCGCCATCCAGACCTCATGCAATGGCTTTTGCAGGTTGATGACGATCTGGCTGCGGTTGGCAAAGGTCAGGGTGAGCATGTTGCCCACGCGCTGGCAGTCCAAATCGGTATCGGTTTGCTCGCTGATGCGATCACATTCGGCCTCAATCGTCTTGAGCAGGGATTCCGCACGATCCAAAAATTCTGAGTCGGTCATTACAATTTCGCCATGTTGAACGCAAAGCAAATTCTAATCAGGCTGCTTGTCCTTGCTGCCAGTGTGCTGAATCTGGTGGCCTGTGGCCAAACCGGCGACCTGTATTTGCCCAGCCCCAACCCCCCTCCCAAGCCTGCCCCCGGCACCCCGGCAGCGCCCACGCCCGCCCAGCCGACGATCAAGCATTTGCCCACCCCATGACCATTTCCACCCTTGCGGGCGCACCGCACATCCACTACGCCAACGGCCAGCTCCACGTCGAGGGCTGCGCCTTTGAGGCGCTGGCACAAGAGCACGGTACGCCGCTGTTTGTCTACTCCAAGGCATCGATGCTGGCGGCCCTCTCGGCCTACCAGCGCGGCTTTGCCGGGCGCAACGCGCAGATCTGCTACGCCATGAAAGCCAACTCGTCGCTGGCCATCCTGCAGGTCTTTGCCCGCGCCGGGTGCGGCTTTGACATCGTTTCCAGCGGTGAGCTTGCACGCGCGCTGGCAGCAGGCGCACGGCCTGCCCAAATCGTTTTTTCCGGCGTCGGCAAGACCCGGCGCGAAATGCGCGAGGCGCTGGAAGTCGGCATTGGCTGCTTCAACGTCGAGAGCGAAGCCGAAATCGATGTGCTCAACGAAGTGGCGCTGGCTGCGGACCGCGTCGCGCCGATCAGCATCCGCGTCAACCCCAACGTCGACCCCAAGACCCACCCCTATATTTCGACCGGCCTCAAGGGCAACAAGTTTGGCATTGCGCACGATCGCACCCTGGCCACCTACCAGCGCGCCGCTGCCCTGCCCGGGCTGCACATCGTCGGCATCGACTTCCACATTGGCTCGCAGATCACCGACGAAGCGCCCTACCGCGAGGCCGTGGAGCGCATGCTCGACCTGGCGCAGGCGATTGAAGCCGCCGGTATTGCCCTGGAACACCTCGACTTTGGCGGTGGCCTGGGCATCAACTACAACGGCGAGACCCCACCCGAGGCCGACGCCCTGTGGGCCACACTGCTGGCGCAGCTTGATGCGCGCGGCTTCGGGCAACGCAAGCTGCTGGTCGAGCCGGGGCGCTCGCTGGTGGGCACCGCAGGCGTATGCGTAACCGAAGTGCTGTACCTCAAGCCGGGCGAGCAAAAGAACTTCTGCATCGTTGACGCCGCCATGAACGACTTGCCGCGCCCAGCGCTCTATCAGGCTTTCCATGCCATCGTTCCTCTGGCGCAAAGCGCCCCGGCAGGCGCGCAGCCTGCGCTGTACGACGTGGTGGGGCCGGTGTGCGAAAGCGGCGACTGGATTGGCCGCGACCGCACGCTGGCTGTGCGCGCCGGCGACCATCTGGCGGTGCTCTCAGCCGGTGCCTACTGCATGAGCATGGCCAGCAACTACAACTCGCGAGGGCGTGCCGCCGAAGTGCTGGTGGAGGGCACACAAGCGCACCTGATCCGCAGCCGCGACAGCATTACCGACCAGATGCGCAACGAACACCTGGCGTAGGACGCCACTCGTTCGCCCTGAGCGTGTCGAAGGGTGAGTCGGCTCACCTCGAAAAGTGTCGGTTCGGCGCGATCGGCGTCCTGGTTTATGCAGTCAATCTTCGATGAAGACGCCAAGCCAACAAGCCGCCCAGGATGGCGGCATAGACCGCCACCTCGGCAAAGTTGTTCTTGCCCGCGCGCATCCAGAAGAAGTGCAGCAGCGCCACCACGGCCACTGCGTACACCGCGCGGTGCAGCAGTTGCCAGCGCCGCCCGCCAAGCGCGCGCACGGCCCGGTTGAACGAGGTGGCCGCCAGCAGCGTCAGCAGCACAAAGGCGGTAAAGCCCAGCAGAATGAAAGGCCGCTTGGCCACATCGCGCGCAATGTCGCCCAGGTCCAGCCCCATGTCGAACCAGCCATAGGCCAGCAGATGCAGCAGCGCATAGAAATACACCAGCAGCCCGAGCATGCGCCGAAACCGCGCCAGCACCGGCAATTGGGCCAGCGTGCGCAACGGGGTGACGGCCAGCACCAGACACAGCATGCGCAAGGTCCAGTCGCCACTGGCACGCACCAGCGCCTCGGCCGGATTGGCACCCAGGCGATTGGCAGCAGCACCCCACACCAGCCAGGCCAGCGGCAGCAGGCACAGCAGCAACAACACCGGCTTGGCCGCAGGCCGTGCAAGCCTCAGCCCCAGCCACGCGCGCACCGATGCAGGCTGCCCAGACTTCAATACCACTTCTTCAAATCCATGCCGGCATACAACTGCCCTACCTGGGCTTCGTAGCCGTTGAACATCAGGGTCTTGCGCTTCTTGGTGAACAGGCCGTCCTCGCCAATGCGCCGCTCGCTGGACTGGCTCCAGCGCGGATGGTCCACGTTCGGGTTGACGTTGGAGTAGAAACCGTATTCGCTGGCAGCGGCCTTGTTCCAGGCGGTGGCCGGTTGCTTTTCCACAAAGCGGATCTTGACGATGCTCTTGGCACTTTTGAATCCGTATTTCCACGGCACCACCAGACGCAGCGGCGCACCGCTCTGGTTGGGCAACACCTCGCCATACATGCCAAAGGCCAGCAAGGTGAGCGGGTGCATGGCTTCGTCCAGGCGCAGGCCCTCCACGTAGGGCCACTCAAGCACACGCGAGCCAACAAAGGGCATGGTCTTGGGGTCAGCCAGCGTGACAAACTCCACGTACTTGGCGCTGCCCAGCGGCTCGACGCGGCGGATCAACTCGGAGAGCGAATAGCCCATCCAAGGGATGACCATCGACCAGCCTTCGACGCAGCGCAAGCGGTACACGCGCTCTTCCAGCGCGCTGAGCTTGAGCAGATCCTCCAGCGCCCAGCGCCCGGGCTTCTTGACCAGGCCCTCAATCTCCACACTCCAGGGCGAAGTCTTGAGCGTGTGGGCGTTGGCCGCGGGGTCGGCCTTGTCGGTGCCAAACTCGTAGAAGTTGTTGTAGCTGGTCGCGTCCTGGTAGGTGGTGTGTTTTTCCATCGTCACCGCGCCCGCCGCGCTGGAGGCGCGTGCGTCCAAGGGTGCGAGCTTGCCGGGGCGCGCTGCGAGGCTTGTGCCCTGCGCCAGTGCCTCGCGCGCCGCCCAACCGGTCAGGCTGGCAGCAGCAGCGCCGCTGGCGACGCGCTTGAGCCAGTCACGTCGCCCTTCATAGACGGCGCGCTCGGT
>CAIPBW010000110.1 GCA_903863395.1 uncultured beta proteobacterium | reverse complement strand
GGTGCTACAAGGGCGCGACGTGATGGGCGCGGCCCAGACCGGCACTGGCAAAACCGCCGCGTTTGCCCTGCCGCTATTGCAGCGCATGATGCGCCACCAGAATGCCTCGACCTCGCCCGCACGCCACCCGGTGCGCGCGCTGGTGCTGCTGCCCACGCGCGAACTCGCCGTGCAGGTGGCCGAGCAGGTCGAGTTGTACGCCAAGTACACCGAACTGCGCAGCGCCGTGGTGTTTGGTGGCATGGACATGAAGCCGCAAACGGCAGAGCTCAAGCGCGGTGTCGAAGTGCTGGTGGCCACGCCCGGGCGCCTGCTCGATCACATTGAAGCCAAGAATGCCGTGCTCAACCAGGTGGAGTACGTGGTGCTTGACGAAGCCGACCGCATGCTCGACATCGGCTTTCTGCCGGATTTGCAGCGCATCCTGTCGTACCTGCCCAAGCAGCGCACCACCTTGCTGTTTTCGGCCACGTTCTCGCCCGAAATCAAGCGCCTGGCCAACAGCTACCTGCAAAGCCCGGTGACGATCGAAGTGGCGCGCTCCAACGCCGCCGCGTCCACCGTGGAGCAGCATTTCTACAGCGTTCCCGAAGACGAGAAGCGCCACGCCCTGCACCATGTGCTGCGCACACGCGGCATGAAGCAGGCGTTTGTGTTTGTCAACAGCAAGCTCGGTTGCGCACGGCTGGCGCGCTCGCTTGAGCGCGAAGGCCTCAAGACCACGGCGCTGCATGGCGACAAGAGCCAGGACGAGCGGCTCAAGGCGCTTGACGCGTTCAAGACCGGCGAGGTCGATCTGCTGGTGTGCACCGACGTGGCAGCGCGCGGGCTGGACATCAAGGACGTGCCTGCCGTCTTCAATTTCGACATTCCCTTCAACGCCGAAGACTACGTGCACCGCATTGGCCGCACCGGTCGCGCGGGCGCGGCCGGGCTGGCGGTGAGTTTTGTCAGTGGCAACAACGACGCGCGCCTGGTGGGCGATATCGAAAAGCTGATCAAGACCAAGATCGAGCTCGAAGCCATCGAGTTTGAAGAGAATTTGCCCAACATCCGCAAGCAGGGCCGCATCAACGACGGCCGACGCATGTATTCGCACGACGGCGAGTCCAGCGGTGGCGGCGACAATGGCCGCAGCCCCGGGCGTGGCGAAGGACGTGGCGAAGGCCGCGGTGGGCGCGATGACAGCAACCGCAGCCCGCGTCCCCCACGCAGCGACTTTGCACGCCCGCCAGCGGTGTCACGCGATCCGTTTTTCGACAAGCCCTACGAGGCACCGGAGCCTGCAGCCGAGGCGGCCTCGCCGTCCTGGGAGGCCGCTGGCCGCCCGGCAGCGCGTGGCATCTCGGCCAACATCAAGCCCAAGCGCAAAGTGGCCGCGCTTTTCAAGTCGGAATAAGTCAAAAGTCATGGATCGCCACGGCCTGACGGCCTCGCGATGACGAGGGGGCGTGGCCTCGCGATGACGAGAGACAGCATGGCCTGACGATGACGAGAGGCTGTCATTGCGAGCGAAGCGCGGCAATCCATGCCTTTCGGATTGCATGGACTGCCGCGCTACGCTCGCAGTGGCGAAACTGCGGTTCAATGTCCCTGCGATTCACCCCGGCTGCTGCTGCGCCACGCATTGCACCTGTATCAGTTCATGGCCAACCGGGGCGAGCTGCGCATCGAGCTTGAGCGCGCTCAGCGCTCCCCCCCAGACGCAACCGCTGTCCAGGCAGTACAGGTTGTCGTGGCCCAGCCAGCCCAGCGTGGACCAGTGGCCAAAGGCCACGGCTACGCCTTCGGTGGCGCGATGGGGCACGTCAAACCAGGGCATATAGCCCGCTGGCGCCGCTGCCGCCCCCTCTTTGGTCTGGAACTCCATCTCGCCTTGGGCAGTGCAAAAGCGCATGCGCGTGAGCGCATTCACGATCACGCGCAGGCGGGCCTCCCCACGCAACTCGGGGCTCCAGTGGTTGGGGTTGTTGCCTGACATGGCATGAAAAAAATCGCGTGCATCCGGGCTTTGCAGTGCCGCGCAGACCTCGTTGGCCAGGCTCAGCGTGTCGGCCGCGCTCCAGGCGGGCAGCACGCCGGCGTGCACCATGAGCAGCTCGCGCCCGTGCGCCTGCAGGTGCAGAGCCATGGCCTGGCGCTGCAGCCAGTGCAGCATGGCGTCGCGGTCACGCGCCTGCAGTACCGCGTCGAGCGTGTCCTTGCGGTGCAGGGTGCGCCCGCCGCAGGCCACGGCCAGCAGATGCAGGTCGTGGTTGCCCAGCAGGCATTGCGCGGCTGCGCCATAGCCCATCAGGCGGCGCAGCACACGCTCGGAGTGGGGGCCGCGGTTGACCAGGTCGCCCAGCACGAACAAGGTGTCGCGGCTGGGGGAGAACGCAATCGTGTCCAGCAGTTGCTGCAGCGCGTCGTCGCAGCCTTGAATATCGCCAATAAGGTACAGTGCCATGTCCACATTTTCGCTTTTGTTCCATGGATCTTGTCCTGATCGTTTTGCTGACCCTGCTCAATGGCGTATTTGCCATGTCGGAGTTGGCGCTTACGGCCAGCCGAAAAGTGCGTTTGCAAACCATGATGGAAGCCGGGGACAAGGGCGCGCAGGCGGCGCTGGCCCTGCTGGATCACCCCACCCAATTCCTGTCAACGGTGCAGGTTGGCATCACTTCGATTGGCATGCTCAACGCCATCGTCGGTGAGGCTGCCTACAGTGACCTGGTGGCAGCCTGGTTGCGCGACCACCTGACGATTTCGCACCGCGCATCCGAAATGTCAGCCACCGCGCTGGTGGTGACTGCCATTACCTTCGTCACCATTCTCTTTGGCGAACTGGTGCCCAAGCGCATCGGCCAGCTCTACCCCGAATCGGTGGCGCGCGTGGTGGCACGTCCCATGGCCTGGGTCGCCAAACTGGCCAACCCGTTTGTGCGCCTGCTGTCCATGAGCACCCACGGCATCTTGCGGCTGCTGCGCATCGACACCACCGACACCCGCGCCGTGACCGAGGCCGAAATTTCTGCCAGCCTGGAAGAGGGCGTAGATGCCGGCATCATCGAACAACACGAGCACCAGATGGTGCGCAACGTGTTCCACCTGGACGATCGGCCGCTCACCTCGATCATGCTGCCGCGCTCTGACATCGAGTGGCTCGACGCCGCCCACACGGTGGGTGAATGTCTGGCGCTCATCAGCAACGGCGGCGGGCACGGTTCCCACTCCTGGTACCCGGTGTGCCGCGGCTCGCTCGACAACGTGGTGGGCCTCATCAGCCTGGCGCGCCTGCTCCAGCTAGGTGCCCAGCACCCGGGCGAGATTGAAGAAGTGGCACAACCGGCAGTGTTCATGCCCGAGACCATCAGCGGCATGGAACTCATCACCCAGTTCCGCACCAAGGCCGCGCGCATGGTGTTTGTGGTGGACGAATACGGCGTGCTGCAGGGCCTGCTCACCCCGCACGATTTGCTTGAAGCCATTACGGGCGAACTGCAGCCCATCACCCAAGCCCAGGCGTGGGCAACGCAGCAAAGCGACGGCAGTTGGCTGCTCGACGGGCTGATGCCGGTGGGAGAACTCAAGGCGCGGCTGGAAATCGACGACCTGCCCGATGAAGACCGGGGCCGCTACAACACCTTGGCAGGCCTGCTGATGGCGGTGTGCGGCCACCTGCCCATGACGGGCGAGGTGATTGATTGCGCGCAGTGGCGTTTTGAAGTCACGCAGCTCGAAGGTCGGCGCATTGACAAGGTACTGGCGCGCCGTGCCGCGCCCGCTACAGCCGCCCCGTGAGCCAGTACGAGAGCCAGCCCACGCACTCGTGCAGCGCAATCTGCCAGCGCGTTACGCCTTCGCGCAGCGAGTATTCGGTCCAGGGTGTGGCGTCACCCGTGCGGTAGTCCACCGGGTAGGCGCTGACCGTCCACCCTGCCTTGGCAAAGGTGGCCATGGCGCGCGGCATGTGCCAGGCCGAGGTCACCAGCAGCCACGGTTGACTGCGATCCACCCCCGAGAGTTGGGCGCTGAGCACGGCGTTTTCGAAGGTGGTGCGGGATGCGTCCTCGTAGGTCACGCGCGCGCTGGAGACACCCAGGCTGTCGTAGAAGGCACGCGCCCGCACGGCCTCGCTGGGCCCCTGGCCAAACAGTGTGCCTTCGCCACCGGTAAACAGCAGACGCAAATGCGGGTTGCGCTGCAGCGCCGTGGCAGAGGCGAGCATGCGCTCGGCACCATCGCCCAACTGCGGCTGCTGGTGGCTTTGCGCGATGTAGCCTTCTTCCAACGCGCCGCCCAGCACCACCATGCCTACATAGTTGCGCAGGTCGGCTTGCAGTGGCAGTTCGGGGTACTGGGCCTCAAGCCGTCGCAGGATCAGGTCCGGCAACGGCTGCCAGCCCAGGGCCGCCAGCAAGAAAAGCGCTCCCCACAGCAGGCCACGGCCACGCCCGCCGCGACCCGGGCGTGAGCGCACCAGACCCAGCAGCAGCAGCGCCGCCACCCAGGCCAGCGGCTGGGTGATAAGGGCGATGACTTTACCGATGAAAAACATGGCGGGCTCCAAAACTATTCTATCGATCGTTGCCGACCTCACCATACACCTCCTCGCCATAGCGAGGCCTCATCCCCACCTCGTCATCGCGAGGCCGTCAGGCCGTGGCGATCCATGACTTTGTGCCTGCATGGATTGCCGCGCTTCGCTCGCAATGACGGCCAAAGGACATGGATTGCCACTTCGCTGCGCTCCTCGCAGTGACGAGTCATAGTTTCATGCCAGGTGTGCAATATCGGCCCCGAGACTGGCGACGGGCAATGACGAGTTGGATTGTCATGATGGATGGAAGCTTCAATAGGATCATTCCGGCCGGTCGAGCTTGCTGCTGAGCAGGATGGTGGAAAACGTGTCCTTGACGCCCTTGATGCCGCGGATGCGGTCAATCACGCTGTCGAGTTCTTCGGTGCTTTCGGTGGTCAGCATGACCGACAGATCGTAGCGCCCGCTGACCGAAAAAATCTTGTTGATTTCGTGCCGCCGTGTCAGGGTCTTGACCACATGCAGCGTGCTTTCGGACTCGGTTGCTATCAGCACCATGGCGCGGATGCGTGCGCTGGCTTGCGGCGTGACCAGGGTGACGGTGTAGCCGGTGATGACGCCTGCGTCCTCCAGCGCCTTCAGGCGCAACTGCACCGTGCTGCGCGCGCACCCCAGCGCCTGCGCGAGCTTGACCACCGGTAACCGGGCGTTGACCTTGAGCAGATCAATCAGGCGCTGATCCAGGGGGGCGAGGGTGTCATTCATGGCGGGTTGTGCATTCTGTTTGCTGGCCATGCATTGTGACTCAAATAACAAGGCGCTTTCAGTCACATTGCCTGTTTCCCTGCGCGGGCGGCGTTCCTAGAATTATTGGTAACCGACCCCGTTTACCCCTTTGCATTGAATACCAGGAGTTCCCCATGCTGCAACGAATCATTCCACTGGATACGGGTAAATTGCTCACCCGCGTGCAACTCGACGCCTACGACCCCGAGTCAGAATCCTGGCAGAAGCAGTTTGCCCGGCGCTACGTGCATCACGCCGAGTTGGACGGCGTGCTCAACAACATGGAAAACGTCAACGAGACCGTGTACGACAAGTTCGCCATCGCCGTCACACCCTACATGGCGCAGCTCATGGACCCGGACGACCCCCAATGCCCGATCCGCATGCAGTATCTGCCCACCTTCCACGAAGAAACCAAACCCGGCTTTGCCACCATGCTCGATCAGTTGGGCGAGGAGGGCGACACCGTGCCGGGCACCAGCATCGTGCACCGTTACCCGCGTCGGGTGCTGTTTCTGGTGTCCAACACCTGCGCCACGCTGTGCCGCTTTTGCACGCGCAAGCGCATGGTGTCCAAGGCTACGGGTTCGGTGCACAAGGAGCAGATTGAGCGCTCAATCGACTACATTGCCGCCAACACCCAGATTCAGGACGTGCTGCTCTCCGGCGGCGACCCGTTGACTTTTGACGACCAGCGCCTCGACGAAATTTTGGGTGCCATTCGCAGCCGCGCGCCGCACGTGCGCTTTCTGCGCCTGGGCTCGCGCATGGTGGTGCAAATGCCCACGCGCGTGACGCCGGAGTTGTGCGCCGTGCTGGAGAAGCACCGCGTGCAAATGGTCAACATTCACATCAACCACCCCAAGGAAATCACACCTTTGTTGCGCCGCCGTGTCAAACTGATCCAGAAGGCAGGCATCATGATGGGTTTGCAGACGGTGTGCCTCAAAGGCGTGAATGACGATGTGGAAGTGATGCGCGAACTGTTCCTCCAAAGCATTGAAATGGGTGTGCGGCCCTATTACGTCTATTCGACCGACATGGTCGAAGGCGCGCACCACTTTGTGGTGCCGCACAAGCGCATGCTCGAACTCTATGAGGGCCTGCGCGGTTGGATCAGCGGCCCGGCGGTGCCCACCTTCATCGTTGACGGCCTGGGCGGCTTGGGCAAGCTGCCCATCATTCCGTCGTATGTGAACGAAGAGCTCCTCCCCGACGGCTCGGGCACCACCGTCAAATGCCGCAACTACAAGGGCATGACGGTGGAAATGCCCGGGCTGGGCCAGGACTTCAGCCTGCCCACCCAAAGTAACTAGGACGACGACGCATGAAACACGGTTCCCCCTATGGCATCCACCGCGTGCTCGAACCCCAGGGCGTGTTGCCGCAAGGCGCCTGGAAGATCGACAACCACATGGAGATCTGGGACAACGAGATCCTGATCCAGGTCAGCGCGCTCAACATCGATGCTGCCAGTTTCACCCAGATCAAGACCCAGGCCGAAGGCGACCTGGCCAAAATTGAAGCCGCCGTGCGTTCCATCGTCGCGCAGCGCGGCAAGCACCACAACCCGGTCACCGGCTCGGGCGGCATGCTGATCGGCACCGTGCTGCAGATCGGCCCGGCGCTGCAGGCGCGCAACGAATCGCTCCCCGTCATTGCGAGCAACCCTCCCGTCATTGCGAACGAAGTGAAGCAATCCATGCAACCGCTCCCCGTCATTGCGAACGAAGTGAAGCAATCCATG
>CAIPBW010000109.1 GCA_903863395.1 uncultured beta proteobacterium | reverse complement strand
GCAATGAAAGTAATGCTTGAAGCTTCGGGCGTTTTGAAGGTGAAACCCTGCTTGGTTACCGGTCCGATTTGCCCGGATCAGCCTCTGGCGCGCGAGACTGGCTTAGAACCCTGGCGATAGGCGTTTATACTGTACAACATTCTGTGCAGCATGGTGCGGCCAAGGAGTCATTCATGGGAATTTCAGCGAGCGATGTGGTTGCGCTTTCCTACGCGCGCGCCAACTTTTCCGAGTTGGCCGAAGCGGTCAAGGCCGGAGCCGAAAAAATTGTGACGAAAAACGGCGAAAGCTTTGTCGCGCTGATCGACTCTGACCGGCTGGACTACTACCACCAACTCGAGCGCGAGCGCATTCACCTGCTCCTGATCGAAGAGGCCTCCCTGGGGCTGGACGACGTTGCCGCCGGGCGGCTCAAAGATGCGCGCAGCACGCTTGCATCCATCAAGCGCCAACGCAGCGCCTGAGCGCCACCATGGCAAAGAAGCGCGCCGTCAAGTTAACGGCCAACTTTGAGCGCAATCTGTCCGACATCGAGTGCTTTTGGACCGAGGCGAATGCGAGCGCCGCCTACGATGCGCTGCTGGACGCCTTGCTCGACACCGTGATCCCCAACCTGGAACAGTTTCCCACCATGGGTCGGCCGTTTCTGAACCGCGCAGTCGGCTCCGTGGAAGCCAGCAATGCGCAAAACGCACTACGCGCCAAACTGGCGGCCGTGCGGGTTGAGCCGGATGGGTTGCGCGAATACGTGATGGACAACTATCTGGTCTTGTACGCGCTGACCAGCAGCAGCATGGTGTTGCTGTCCATCAAACACCACCGCCAACTCTCATTTGACTTTGATGCCCACGGGGGACACTGAGGCACCGCGCTCGTACCAGCCTTTGGAGTGGTTGACGATGTACACCACCAGCAGCATCACCGGGACTTCGATCAGCACGCCTACGACGGTAGCCAGGGCCGCGCCGGAGTTGAAGCCAAACAGGCTGATGGCGGCGGCCACGGCCAGCTCGAAAAAGTTGGATGCGCCAATCAGTGCCGAGGGGCAGGCGACGTTGTGCTTTTCGCCCAGCGCGCGGTTGAGCCAATAGGCCAGCGCCGAGTTGAAAAACACCTGGATCAGGATCGGCACCGCCAGCAGTGCAATCACCAACGGCTGCTTCAGAATCGCTTCGCCCTGGAAGGCAAACAGCAGCACCAGCGTTGCCAGCAAGGCAGCAATCGACCACGGGCCGATGCGCTGCAGTGCCGCGTCAAAAGCGGCAACGCCCTTGGCCAGCAAGGACTTGCGCAACCACTGCGCCAGCAACACCGGAATCACGATGTACAGCAGTACCGAGGTCAAGAGCGTGTCCCACGGCACGGTGATGGCCGATATGCCCAGCAAAAAGCCCACCAAGGGCGCAAACGCTACCACCATGATGCTGTCGTTCAACGCCACCTGCGACAGGGTAAAGAGCGGGTCGCCGCCGGTGAGGCGGCTCCAGACGAACACCATGGCCGTGCACGGTGCTGCCGCCAGCAAAATCAGGCCGGCGATGTAACTGTCCAGTTGGTCGGGCGGGAGCATCGGTGCAAACCAGTGGCGGATGAAGATCCAGCCCAACAGCGCCATCGAAAAGGGCTTGACCAGCCAGTTGACAAACAGCGTGACGCCAATGCCCTTGATGTGCTGTCGCACCTGGCCCAGCGCAGCAAAGTCCACCTTGATCAGCATCGGGATGATCATCACCCAGATCAGCACGCCCACGGGCAGGTTGACCTGGGCAATCTCCATGCGGCCCACGGCCTGAAAGATGCCGGGAAACAGTTGCCCCAGGCCAATGCCGACCACGATGCACAAAAACACCCACACCGTGAGATAGCGCTCAAAAACGCTCATGGGTGCAGGGCCGGCTTGGTCTGGGGTCACTTCGGTAGGTTCGCGCATAGAGGCCCCCTTTAGCTGGTGGCCAGCGCACGCGCGCTGGACTGCAGCGCCGCAGGCGCGAGCTTGGCCACTGGCAGGGCGCAGAGCAAGTCCACCCGGCGGCGGATGGCGTGCAGCGTGGCGCGAAAGGCTTCGCGTTTGGCCTCTTCGGGCGTGTCGCCCGCCGACGGGTCGGGGTAACTCCAATGCGCCGTGGCCGGGTGTCCCGGCCAGATCGGGCAGACCTCACCGGCGGCGTTGTCGCACACGGTGATGATCAAGTCCATGCGCGGGGCGTCGGGCGCGGCAAACACGTCCCAACTCTTGCTGTGCAAGCCTGCCGTGGCAATGCCTGCCGACTGCAACACCTGCAGACCCAGCGGGTTGGGTTGCTGGTTGGCGCGCGGGCTGCTGCCCGCAGAGTAAGCCTTGAAGCGGCCCTTGCCGATGGTGTTGAGCAGGGCTTCCGCCAGGATGCTGCGAGCGGAGTTGTGCGTGCACAGGAACAGCACGTTGAGGGGTTGGGTGGAAGTGGTCATGGTGTCCAGTGGTTGGTTGAAAGCGGGATGTGGCGTGCTCAGGCGGGGCAATCACAATGGGTGGACGCCTGCGCCAGGCATTCCTGCCCCTGGCAGCAGTTTTGGGTGAGATAGGTCAGCACGTCGTTCATGCGGTCGAACTGGGCGCGGTAAATCAAATTGCGGCCGATGCGCTCCTGCGTCACCAGCTCGGCGTGCATCAACTCCTTGAGGTGAAACGACAAGGTATTGGGCGCAACGCCCAGGCTCTCTGCCAGAGAGCCCGGCGTCAGCCCGGCCTGGCCCGCCACGACCAGCGCACGGAAGATCTCCAACCGCGACGCCTGCGCCAGCGCCGCGAGTGCCTTGACCACGTTATTTGATTCCATACTTCAATGATACTCGAAGTGTTTGGACTGACATGGGTTGCGACGGGGTGCGCACCACGAGCGCTTGGGCGCTGCCGGGCGAGACGCTGCCGGGCGCGGGTTGGGCGATTGCTGGGCTATTGGAGAAACGCGACTAAAATGAAGTAATAGCTCAATTACTTGATGATGGAAACCACCCCCAAGCGCGTCAAGCTCACGACCGAGGTCCGCCAGGCCGATCTGGTCCAGGCGGCGCTGCGTCTGGCGGCCCAGCACAGCCCCCAAAACGTCACCACCACTGCGCTGGCCAAGGTTGTGGGCATTACCCAGGGCGCGGTGTTTCGGCACTTTGCCAGCAAGGAAGCCATCTGGTCCGCCGCCGTGGACTGGGCCACCGCAACCCTGATGCGCCAATTGCGCGCAGTCGCTGCGCCCTACGCCGACGCGCCCAACCCCCAGCCGCTGCTTGCGCTGCAGGCCGTATTCAAGGCGCACGTGGACTTTGTGGCCAACCACCCGGGTGTCCCGAGAATCATTTTTCAGGAACTGCAACACGCACACGAGTCGCCACTCAAGCTACGGGTGCGCGAGCTGATGGAGCAATACCAGGCCCTGATTGCCACCTTGCTGGCGCAAGCCCGCAAGCAAGATCTGCTGCACCCGCAAACCGATGTCAGCGCCGCAGCATCGCTGTTCATTGGCTCGATTCAGGGCCTGGTGATGCAGGCCCTGCTCAGCGGCCGCGTCAGCGCCATCCGGGAGCAGGCTCCCGGCGTTTTCACGCTCTATCTGCGCGCAATCACTTCCAAGGACGCACCATGCAAAACACCCGCCTAACCCTGCGCCGTATCGGCCTGGGAGCGCTCGCCCTGGGCTTGCTTGCCATCCTGGGGTATGTCGCCACACGCACCGGGCCGCTGGCTGCCACGCGCGTCACCGTGGTCCAGGTGCAGCCCGCAGCGCTGCAGCCCGCCATCTTCGGCCTGGGCATCGTCGAAGCGCGCCGCGCCTGGATGATGGGCCCCACCGCCGCCGCACGGGTACTGCGCGTGGCCGTCGATGTGGGCGACACGGTCAAGGCCGGTCAACTGGTGGCCGAAATGGACCCGGTGGACCTGGATCAGCGCCTCAGCGCCCTGGACGCCGCGCTGGAGCGCGCGCGCAGCGCCCACGCGGCGGCACAGGCGCAGGTTGCAGACGCTGCGGCCCGGCGCGAACTGGCTGCCATCAACGCGCGGCGCAACCAGGAACTGGCCGCGCAAAACTTCATCAGCGCAGGCGCGCTTGAGGCGCGCAACCAGGAAAAACTCTCTGCCGACGCCGCCTTGCAAGCAGCCCAAGCCAACCTGGGCGCTGCTGCCCAGGACGTGACGCGCCAGCAGGCCGAGCGCGCGGCCCTGCGCCAGCAACGCGCCAGCGTGCGCCTGCTTGCGCCGGCCGATGGCGTAGTTTCCAGCCGCGACGCCGAGCCCGGCTCGACCGTGGTTGCGGGGCAGCCGGTGCTGCGCATCATCGACCCGCGCAGCCTGTGGATCAGGATGCGTGTTGACCAAGGCCGCTCCGAAGGGCTGACCACCGGACTGAAGGCAAGCATCACGCTGCGCTCCCAGCCCCAGACGCCGCTGCGCGGCCAGGTGGCACGGGTTGAGTTGCTGGCCGACAGCGTGACCGAAGAGCGCATGGCGCAGGTGACGTTTGACGCACCCCTCACCGACGCGGCGCTGCGCGCCTCGGTTGGCGAGCTTGCCGAAGTGGAACTGCTTCTGCCCGCAACGCCCCCTCTGCCGGTGGTGCCCAACGCCAGCATTCAGCGTTACCAGGGGCAACTCGGCGTATGGCGCATCAGCGACGGCAAGCCGGTGTTCGCGCCGGTGCGGCTGGGCGCCTCCAGCCTGAGTGGCCAGGTGCAGGTACGCGAAGGCTTGCAGGCGGGCGACACGGTGGTGGTGTACAGCCAAAAGGCGCTCTCTCCTGGTGCCCACATCCAGGTGGTTGACGCGCTGGTCAAGGGCGAAGCGCAAGGCAGTGCTCCATGATCAGCCTGGCCGGGCGCGACATTGCGCACAGTTGGGGCAAGTTTGTGCTCACCGGCATGGGGCTGGGGCTGCTGATTGGCGTCACCCTGACCATGGCCGGGGTGTACCGGGGCATGGTCGATGACGCGCGCGCCTTGCTCAACAACAGCGGCGCCGAGCTGTGGGTGGTGCAAAAAGACACCCAGGGCCCGTATGCCGAAGCCTCCAGCCTGAAAGATGACGTGGTGCGCGGCGTGCGCGGCATGCCCGGTGTGGCGCGCGCTGCCAACGTCACCTACTTCACGATGCAGGTACAAGGCCACGACGGCAAGGACACGCGCGCCATGGTCGTAGGCAGCGACCCGGGCGAGGTTGGCGCCCCCGGCTATCTTCTGGCGGGACGCCACATTACGCGCACGCACTTCGAGGCGGTGGCCGATGTCAAGACCGGCTTTGCGCTGGGCGAGCGCATCCGCATTCGCCGCCACGACTACACCGTAGTCGGCCTGACGCAACGCATGGTGTCCTCCGGGGGCGACCCGATGGTGTTCATCGCGCTCAAGGATGCGCAGGAAGCGCAGTTTCTGAAAGACAACGACGCCATCATCAACGACCGCAACCGCAGCGCCAACAATCCCGTCTTCAACCGCCCCAACGTGCCCGGATTGCTGGCTGCCGTGCAGGACCTGCAAACCAGCAGCCACAGCGTCAACGCCGTGCTGGTGCAACTGGCCCCCGGCCAGGACCCCGAGTGGGTGGCACAGCCCCTGCGCCGCTGGAAACACCTTGCCGTGTTCACGCGCGAGGGGATGGAAGAAATTCTGGTGGCCAAACTGATTGCCACCTCGGCCAAGCAGATCGGCATGTTTTTGGTGATTCTGGCGATTGTCAGCGCCGCCATTGTGGCCTTCATCATCTACACCATGACGCTCGGAAAGATCCGCGAGATCGCCGTACTCAAGCTGATCGGAACGCGCAACCTCACCATTGCCAACATGATCCTGCAGCAGGCGCTGGGTCTGGGCCTGATCGGCTTTATCGTGGGCAAGGTTGCGGCCACCGTGTGGGCCCCGGTGTTCCCGAAGTTTGTGCTGCTGCTGACGCAGGACGCCCTGACCGGACTGGTGGTCACGCTGACGATTTGCGCCCTGGCCAGCACCCTGGCCATCCGCGCGGCGCTGGCAGTCGATCCGGCCACCGCCATTGGGTGAACACAGCATGACCAATTCGACCAACACGATGACGAGCAGCGCAGGCGGCATCCTGATCGAGGGCTTGCGCAAGGTCTATGGGCATGGCGACACCGCCGTCGAGGCCCTCAAGGCCGTCAACATGCACGTGCAGCCGGGCGAGGTGGTCGGGTTGGTGGGGCCTTCCGGCTCGGGCAAAAGCACGCTGCTCAAATGCCTGGGTGCCATCATCGAACCCACGTCCGGGCGCATGGTGCTGGGCAACGATGTGGTGTACGACAACGGCTGGAAGGTGTCCGACCTTCGCGCCTTGCGCCGCGACCGCATCGGCTTTGTGTTCCAGGCCCCGTACCTGATTCCGTTCCTGGACGTCACCGATAACGTGGCTTTGCTACCCATGCTGGCGGGCCAACCCAATGGGCAGGCGCGCGCTCGGGCACTCGAGCTGCTGCGCGCGCTCGATGTGGCGCACCGCGCACAAGCCCAACCGGCACAGCTCTCCGGGGGTGAGCAGCAGCGTGTGTCCATCGCCCGCGCCCTGGCCAACAGTCCGCCGGTGATTTTGGCCGATGAGCCCACGGCCCCGCTGGACAGCGAGCGCGCCTTGGCGGTGATGCGCATCCTCAACCAGATGGCGGAGCGCGCGCGCACGGCCATCATCGTGGTGACCCACGACGAGAAAATCATCCCCACGTTCAAGCGGATTTACCGCATCCGCGACGGCCAGACCGAGGAAGAAGCGGGGCTGGGTCGTCTGGTGTGAAAGCGCTGCAAACGCGCCTGGATGCAGGCAGGCTAGACTAGCCATGCCAACAAAAAGGAATAACCAGAGGAGACCCTGCCATGACGAAGCGCTCAAAACCCGCCACGCCCCGGCTTGCCACCGTACCCGACCAAACTTTCGAAATGGCCGCAGAGCTGTTTGCCATTCTGTCGGCACCGATGCGCCTGCGCATCATCCGCAGCATTTGTGATGCCGAGAAAAACGTCACCGAACTGCTGGCCGAGATCAACACCACCCAGCCCAATATGTCACAGCACCTCAACACCCTGTACAAGGCGGGCATCGTGGGCAAGCGCCGCCACGGCGTGCAGATGTACTACCGGGTGATTGACCCGCGCGTCACCGAGTTGTGCCACACGGCCTGTGCCCACGTTGCCACCGACAGCGCGCCTGCGGCCTGAAAACCTGCGACCTGAAAAATAGACTTGCCGCCCTAATATTTATATATTATTTTGCACGAATATTCGAATTGAGTGATTTAGATCACTCAGGGTTACTACTTAGCTCCTGACAATGCCTTTACCACTTTCGGACGGCTGTTAGCACCCCGTAGTTGTCTTGCAAAAAGCCGTTCCTTTACAGAGGGAAAGGCAATGCGCATCCACTTCATCCAGACGGTTCTGTTAGCCGCCATTCTCGCCACCACCGCAGCTCACGGCGCTGCCGACGCGGCGCCCGACAAGCTCGGCAAGTCCACCGCCGACCACAGCAAATTCAAAGAACTGAACCGGACTTTTGATTCCGGACCCGAGGTCACCAAAGCCTGCCTGAGCTGCCACACCGAAGCGGCCAAGCAGATCCACCAGACGCAGCACTGGAAATGGGAGTTCATCAACCCCGATACCAAGCAGGTACTGGGCAAGAAACACATCGTCAACAACTTCTGCACCTCGGTCAAAACAAACGAAGCGGCATGCAATAGCTGCCACATCGGTTACGGCTGGAAGGACGACAAGTTCGACTTCAATTCGGAAGAAAACGTCGATTGCCTGGTGTGCCACGACGCCACCGGCAAATACAGAAAGCCCTCGGGCTTTGCCGGCCTACCAGTCACCAAGGACACCGAATTTCCGGCCGGCTCGGGCAAGATCGTGCGCGGCATCAACCTGACCGAGATCGCACAAAAGGTCGGCCCCACCAAGCGCACCACCTGTGGCGCCTGCCACTTCAATGGCGGCGGCGGCGACGGCGTCAAGCACGGCGACCTTGACAGTTCGCTCGAAGCGCCCAACAAGGACCTGGACGTGCACATGGATGTGGATGGCAACAACTTCAGTTGCGCCACCTGCCACAAGACCGACGTGCACCAGGTTCCGGGCAGCCGCTACGCACCCACGGCCAAGGACAAGAATCCGGCCCATCTGCGTGGCAAGGACAACAAGTACAACCCCGCCACCTGCCAGTCGTGCCACGGACAGGCACCGCACCAGCAGGCCAAGCTCAACGACCACACCAACAAGCTGGCCTGCCAGACCTGCCACATTCCGGCCTATGCGCGTGGCGGCCAACCCACCAAGATGTGGTGGGACTGGTCCACCGCCGGCAAGCTCGACAAGGATGGCAAGCCGTATACGGAAAAGGATGACGACGGCTACGACAGCTATATGTCGATCAAGGGCAACTTTGTCTGGAAGGAAAACGTCCAGCCCGAGTACGTCTGGTTCAACGGCACGGTCCACTACACGCTGGTGGGCGACAAGATCGAGAAGACCGACAAGCCCACCCAGATCAACCGCTTCGAGGGCAGCGCCACCGATGGCAAGTCGATGATCTGGCCGATCAAGATGTTCCGGGGCAAGCAGATCTACGACCCCATCAACAAGTCGCTGGTCATCACCCACCTGGCAGGCAACGACGACACCGCCTTCTGGAAGAACCTGGACTGGGAAAAGGCCGTGACCATGGGCATGGCCAAGGCCAACACCAACTTCTCGGGCAAGTTCGATTTCATTGAGACCGAGAGCGCCTGGCCCATCACCCACATGGTGGCGCCCAAGGAAAAGGCCGTTGCCTGTGTGGAGTGCCACACCAGCAATGGACGCCTGGAAAAGATCGGCGGCATCTACATGCCCGGGCGTGGCAGCGACCACGCACGCTGGCTTGAAATCATCGGATGGCTGGCAGCCGCGCTCACCCTGCTGGGCGTTGCAGGCCACGGACTGATCCGCGTCATCGCATCGCAACGCAATCGTTAACCGGAGACCACCATGACACGCGTCTACCTTTTCAAACCGTTTGAACGTTTCTGGCACTGGTCGCAAGCCGTGTTGATCATCTCGATGCTGGTCACCGGCTTTGAGGTGCACGGCAGCTACACCCTGCTGGGCTTTGCCCAGGCGGTGAGCTACCACACCATTGCCGCCTGGTCGCTGGTGGGGCTGTGGATTTTTGCCATCTTCTGGCACCTCACCACCGGCGAGTGGCGTCACTACATCCCGACCACGCAGAACATCGTGGCCATTGCCCGCTATTACTCCTCGGGCATCTTCAAGGACGAACCGCACCCGTTTCGGCCGAGCCTGAACAACAAGCACAACCCGCTGCAACGCCTGACCTATCTGGCGGTACTGACCTTGCTCAGCCCCCTCCTCTGGGTAACCGGTGGGTTGTACCTGTTCTATGGCAACTGGACGGCGCTGGGCCTGGGGGGCCTGTCGCTGCAGTGGGTCGCCACCGGCCACACGCTCGGTGCCTTCCTGATGCTGGCCTTCCTGATCTCGCACCTCTACCTCGCCACCACCGGCCACAAGCTCACTTCGCAGTTGATGGCCATGGTCACCGGCTGGGAAGACCTCGGGCACGCGTCGAAATGAGCGCCGAGAAAAACCGAATTGCAACCGTAAAACTTTAGGAGTACTCCATGACAACCAAGTTCAACAAAAACCTTCTGGCCGCATTGATTGCCGGGATGCTGCTGCCCATGGCAGCGAGCGCCTCCGAGGCCGATCTGCTCAAAAAGATCGAAGCGCTGGCACAGCAAAACGAACTTCTCGCGCAGCAGTTGCAGGCGCTCAAGGGCCAGGTGCAGGCCAATGAAGCCCGGGCCGCCGCACCCGCAGCCGTTGCCGCACCCAAGGTGAGCGAAGCAGCCATCGACGAACTCAAGGGCCAGGTCAAGAAGCTCGAAGACAAGTCGCTGGGCAAATGGCTGACGGTGGGTGGTGACTACCACTTCCGCCTGGACAGCCTCAAGGGCGAGACCAAGACCTTTACCGACGTCAACGCCACCTTTGCCAATGCGGCACAGGCGCTGCAAGGCGACTTCTTTGCCAACCCGTCCACGGCAGCCGGTTCTTCCAGATACTTTGGCGCACCCCAGGCCGGTGGCATGTCCACGGCAGGCGCGCTGTCGGCCCTGATGGCGTTTCAGCCCGCCATGAACCGCGTTGGCAGTTACGACCAGGCGCTAGCCTTCCTGGGCAACCCGATGAACGCCGGTCTGGTGCAGGGCATGGGGGCCTTCGCCGCCACGGTGCCCGCGTACAAGCCTGAGAACGCCAGCCTGATGAGCAACCGCTTTGGCCTGGACCTCAACGCCAAGGCCACCCAGGACGTGAGCGTGACCGCGCACCTGCAGATGTACAAGGTGTTTGGCGCGCAAAACGAAGATGCTGTGACCAACGGCGCATCGGCCCCGTTCTTTGCCGACCGGGTTGGCGTGTTTGACGGAACGCTCAGCCGCGTGCCCTCCACCAGCTACCTCAATGTGGACCGCGTTTACGCCACCTGGAGCAATATTGCCGATCAGGAGATGTGGTTCTCGGTGGGTCGGCGTCCTTCGACCGGCGGCGCACCCAGCAACCTGAAAAACAACAACCCGCGTCCGGGCAACGGCGGCACGCCTTCGCTGCTGGTGGACTACGCCTTTGACGGCATGACCTTGGGCTACGCCCCCGAGATCGACGCCCTGCCCGGTGCCTACGCCAAGCTCTGCTATGGCCGTGGTTTTGACAGCGGCTACACCAACCCCACCAACTCGCTGTCGGACACCGACATGATCGGCATCGCCATCATCCCGATCGACACCGACCCGTTGCGCGTGTGGCTGCAGTGGAACCGCGGCATGAACATCTTTGATGCCCCGAGCATGAGCAACACCTACTTTGGCAACACCGCTGCCAAGACCAATCTGGGTGATATCGACTGGGTTGGCGCAGGCTTCATGAGCACGTTCAAGAACATCGGTGCGGGCAACCTGCACGTGTTTGGCGACGTGGGCATGAGCGTGACCCACCCCAACGGCAACGTGTCGGCGCAGTTCGGCTTCCAGGGTCTGATGACCGGCGGCTTCTTCAGCCCCGAAGCACCCACCAGCAAGACCGGCACCGCCGTCGCCCTGGGCATGCGCTACGACCTGCCCTCCAAGACCATGCTGGGCCTGGAATACAACCACGGCTCCAAGGACTGGATCACCTTTGCCCCGGCCGCCGACGATATGTGGACCTCCAAAGTGGGCGCACGCGGCGATGTGGTCGAAGCCTACCTGATCCAGGAACTCGACCGCGCACCGATCTCGTCGTTCTTCAGCAAGGCCTTCTTCCGCCTGGGCGTGCAGCGCTATGACCTGAAGTACACCGGCTCCAACAACTGGGTTGGCGCACCGGTCGAACTCTCTAGCGTCAACGGCCAGATGATGACCATGACACCGCTGGAAAGCGCCACCAACGTGTACGCCACGTTTGAAGTCAAGTTCTAAACCGATCCATTTGTTTGTTCAAGGAGCACACCATGAAAGTCAAACTCTCGTCCCTCATCCTCGCCGCCGTGCTGGGCCTCTCGGGCGCCACCTTCAGTGCCAACGCACTTGCTGACGAAGGCAAGATGGTCGGCCCGGTGACCAAGATCACGATGGCGGCAGACGGCAAGTCGGCCACCGCCATCCTCAAGGACGCCAAGAGCGGCGAAGCCGCCACGCTGACCATCACCGACACGCTGACGCTGGACAAGTTCAAGGACAAGCGCATCGTCGAAGGCGATGAAATCCGCGCGCGCTGGGAAAAGGACGGCAAGAACACCAGCAAGTCATTCAAGAAGACCGCTGGCTGCTAAGGCGTTTGCCCTATACCCCGCAGAATCGGCTTTGCCGCCTGCGGGTTTTTGCTGTGAAACCGTAAAGCATTCGACAATCGAGTACCGCGCAGCGCATGCGCACAAGGAAATTGAATGAAAGCATTTCAGGACTACTACCCGGAAAACGTGGCGCACTGCTATGGCTGCGGCTCGCTCAATCCGCATGGCCACCAGATCAAGACGCACTGGGACGGCGACGAGACCGTCACGTTTTATACGCCCGAGCCGTACCACACGGCGATTCCGGGCTATGTCTATGGCGGCTTGATTGCCTCGCTGATTGACTGCCACGGCACTGGCACCGCCGCAGCTGCGGCCTACCGGGCGGCCGGGCGCGAGATGGACAGCCTGCCGCCGTTTCGCTTTGTCACCGGCTCGCTGCACGTGGACTACCTCAAACCGACGCCGCTCAACGGCGCGCTGGAGATCCGTGGCCGGGTCAAGGAGATCAAGGGGCGCAAGGTGGTGGTGGAATCCACCGTGTATGCCGGTGGCGTGGCCACGGCGCGCGGCGAAGTGGTGGCGGTGCAGATGCCCGAGAACTTTGGCGCAGCCCCGGCCTGAGGGCTACAGGATAAAGCGCGACAGGTCTTCGTCCTTGCTCAGCTCGGCCAGGCGCTTGTCCACGTAGGCGGCGTCGATGCACACGGCCTGCCCATCCAGGGCGGCCGCGTCAAAACTCACGTCGTCGAGCAGCCGCTCCATCACCGTAGCCAGGCGGCGTGCGCCGATGTTTTCGGTGCGCTCGTTGACGTCGTAGGCAATGCTGGCCAGGCGGGTGATGCCCTCGGCGGTGAACTCCAGCGTCACGTTCTCGGTGGCCAGCAGCGCCTGGTATTGCTTGACCAGCGAGGCATGGGTCTGCGTCAGGATGGCTTCAAAGTCCTGTACCGAGAGCGACTGCAACTCCACCCGGATCGGAAAGCGACCCTGCAGTTCGGGAATCAGGTCGCTGGGCTTGCTCAGGTGAAAGGCACCTGAGGCCACAAACAGGATGTGGTCGGTCTTGACCGTGCCGTACTTGGTGGAAACGCTGGTGCCTTCGACCAGCGGCAGCAGGTCACGCTGCACGCCCTGGCGCGAGACTTCGGCACCGCTGCCTTCGCTGCGCGAAGTCACCTTGTCGATTTCGTCGATGAAGACAATGCCGTTTTGCTCCAGCATGTGCAGCGCCTGGGTCTTGATGTCGTCTTCGTTGATCAGCTTGGCAGCCTCTTCGTCCACCAGTAGCTTTTGCGCCTCGCTGATGCGCAACTTGCGCGTCTGGCGTTTGCCCGCGCCCATTTGGCCGAACATGCCGCGCAACTGCTCGGTCATCTCTTCCATGCCGGGCGGGCCCATGACTTCGAGTTGCGGCACGCCAGCGGCCACGTCGATTTCGATTTCGCGCTCGGCAAGCGACCCCTCGCGCAACTTCTTGCGAAAGGTCTGGCGCGCCGTGCTCTCGGGCGTATCGGCATGGGGCACCACGCCAAACTCCGAGCGCGGTGCGGGAATGAGGATGTCGAGGATGCGTTCTTCGGCTGCGTCTTCAGCGCGGAAGCGCACCTTGCGCTTTTCGGCCTCGCGCGTTTGCTTGACGGCAATATCGGCCAGGTCGCGGATGATCGAGTCCACGTCCTTGCCAACGTAGCCCACCTCGGTGAACTTGGTCGCCTCGACCTTGATGAAGGGCGCATCGGCCAGCCGCGCCAGGCGGCGCGCAATCTCGGTTTTGCCCACGCCCGTGGGGCCGATCATCAGGATGTTCTTGGGCGTGATCTCGGCGCGCAGCACCGGCTCAACCTGTTGCCTGCGCCAGCGGTTGCGCAGGGCAATGGCCACGGCGCGCTTGGCCTGGGCTTGGCCCACGATGTGTTTATCCAGTTCGGCAACGATTTCTTGCGGTGTCACAGTGTTTCGATGGTGTGATGCATGTTGGTGTAAATGCACAACTCGCCGGCAATCTCGAGCGAGCGTTTGACGATGTCGGTGGCCGACAAGTCGGTGTGGTTGAGCAGTGCCACGGCGGCTGCCTGCGCATACGCGCCGCCCGAGCCAATCGTCACGATGCCGTTTTCGGGTTCGAGCACATCGCCATTGCCGGTGATGATGAGCGAGGCCTCCTGGTCAGCCACGGCCAGCATGGCTTCGAGCCGGCGCAGCACGCGGTCGGTGCGCCAGTCCTTGGTCAGTTCGATGGCGGCGCGCACCAGATGGCCCTGGTGCTTTTCCAGCTTGGCTTCAAAGCGCTCAAACAGCGTAAACGCGTCGGCCGTGGCACCGGCAAAACCGGCCAGCACCTTGCCGTGGTGGAGTTTGCGCACCTTGCGCGCCGTCCCCTTGACCACGATGTTGCCCAGTGTGACCTGGCCGTCGCCACCGATGGCAACGTCGTAACCCTGCGCCGTCTTGCGGCGCACGCTGATGATGGTGGTTCCGTGAAAGGGTTCCATGGTGGTTCAGAGGTGGCGCGGCACCACCTGGGCGTGCTCGTTGATGCCAATGACGTTGAAGAATGCAGCCACCAGACGATGCACGCCGCGAAACTGCACCAGGCAGCCCTCCGACTGGCGCGTGGCAGCCCAGTTGAGAATGCTGCCCGCCGCAGAAAAATCGATGCGCACCAGTTGGCTGCAGTTGACGACGATGCGCTCGCCACCCTGCACGGCGCGCTCCAGTCCGGCCAGTGCCTGGGTTGCGTCGCCCAGAATCTGCCCGCCCAGTTCCAGCTGAAGCACGCTGGCACCGCCCAGACCCATGGGCTCGGTTGCGGCGGGGACTGAAGAAGGCCCAGAAGGCACGCTGTCAACGGCATCGGCACGTTCTTCGGGCAAGTCGATGCTCTCATAGATGCAGCGCGCATCCTCCCAGGCGGGGGGTGCTACTTCAAAGGTCACGCAGTAGTCGAGTGCGGCCAGTTCAAATTCGTCTTGCAGCCGCATGGCGCGCAAGGCATCCAGGCGCGCGCTCCACCAAGCGGTGGCAACGCTGCGGTCGCCCGAGGGTGCCATCGCCTGCAGGGCCTGCACCAGGCGCTCTGCGCCGCTAAAACTCAAGACCACCTGCTCGGCGCACAGGCTCGCAAACAGTCCGCCCAGCAGCGCCATGGCCTGCGGCTCGATCGCGCTCAGGCTGCTCCAGTCGATATGCCAGGGCGCGCTGTGGTTGGACATGGCATCGCGCAGGCGCTCCATGTCCTGGGCCGTGAGTTCCACCGGACTGTCCCAAATGGCACCGGTGGCGCGGCGGGCTGATGCAGCAGGCTTGGCCGCTGCCGGCGCGGCGCTGGGCGCACCCGCACCAATGGCCACCCAGCGGGGTTTGACCTGGCCGAAATAAACCTGGAACTCCGCAAGCACTTGCGCAAACTTGTCGCTCTGGTGGGTGGCGCAATGCAAATCCAGCAGGGCGCAGGCCCAGGACTGGGCTGCCTCGGGCGTGGTCGCTTCGGCGCGCAAGGCTTCGAGCAAGCCGGACTCGGCACCGGCGTCGTCGCCATTGGCAAAGCGGATGGCGGCTTCTTCGAGCTCGGGGTCGGTGGCAATTTCGTCCACTTCCATCGCAAACAGGCGCGAAGTCGAAAAGGCCACCCCCGAATCCTCATAGACCTGGTTGAGTACCCCGCCGGTGGTCACGGGCATGGGATCGGTCTTGCGATCAGCGTCATGCACTTCTGCAATGGCCGTGGGTTCAAAGCCGGTGTCGGGCGCCATGGTCTGCGCGTCGCTGGGCGGGGACGAGGCGTGCGCCGATTCGGCATCACCCTGCACCGACGGGCGCTTGGTAACCTCGTAACTGCTGGCCTGCACGCTGGCGCCGGCTTCTTGCTTGCCCTTCCACCACTGTTTGGACATCTGGGCTTCGATCTCGTCGATCTTCTTGAGCGTGACTGCGCGGCCATCAATATCGGACGCCAGGCTGGACTGGAACACCGAGGGCCGCACCTGGGCGCCCATAGCGGCGGCGTCGCGGTTGCGCATCTTGCGCAACTGGTCGAACTCGCGCTTGCGCACAAAGTCGTTCTGGCGCTTGCGCTCGATCATGGCCTTGAGCGCCTGCTTGTCGTAGCCGGGCTCGGGCTCGGGCTCGATATGGTCCAGCTCCGACCAGTCCTTGGTCGGGTTGCGCACGAACATCGCCACCTTGGACAGCAGATTGGGGCGATCGTCTTTGGTGGCCATGAATGCAGTCTACAAGACCTGGGCTATTTCCTTAGGGCGCGGCGTCAGTCACCAAACATCTTCTGCTTGAGTTCGCGGCGTTGTTGTGCTTCCAGCGACAGGCTGGCCGTGGGACGCGCCAGCAGGCGGCCCACGCCGATGGGTTCGCCGGTCTCGTCGCAGTAGCCGTAGTCGCCCGCGTCAATGCGGGCAATCGATTGCTCGATCTTCTTGAGCAGCTTGCGCTCGCGGTCGCGCGTGCGCAACTCCAGCGCGTGCTCTTCCTCAATCGTGGCGCGGTCGGCCGGGTCGGGGGTAACGGAGGTGTCTTCGCGCAAATGCTCGGTGGTCTCGCCCGCGTTGCTCAGGATGTCGCGCTTGAGCTTCTCGAGCTTCAAGCGAAACGCTGCCATCTGCACCTCGTTCATGTATTCCGAATCGGGCATGGCGATCAGTTCGGCGTCAGTCAGATCGGCAACCGGCTTGGTCTTCCAGTTGTTGGCAAGCTTGGGGTCCTTCTTAACCGAGGCGGGCAACACGGGGACGATCACAGGTGTGGGCATGCTTTGGGAATAGCTGGCTTTGGCCGCCGTGGAGGCCACGCTCTGGGCCATCGACGGCACGGTCAATTGTGCCAAGCGGGACGAGGGGCGTCCAGCCTTGGCGGGAACGGTCGGCGCTACCGGCGCTGCGGGCGTGGGGGACGCCTTGGCGACGGACGGGGGAGATACTGGCATGGAGGGCGTTTCTTTCACTGCGGTCTTGGCCGCGATGGCTGGCTTGGCGCTGCTTTTTGCAACCACCGGTACGGCCGGTTTGGAAGCTTTGGCGACTGGCTTGGCAGCTACCTTGGCAATGGGCTTGACGGCCGGTCGAACGGCCGCCTTGATGGGCTTCTTGACCACCGGCTTGGCGGCCACCTTGGCGGCGGGTTTTGCCACCGGTTTGGCCTTGGCTACGGGTTTGGCCTTGGCTACGGGTTTGGCACTGGCAGACGGCTTCTTGGCAGGAGCAGCCTTGGGTGCGACCTTGGGCTTGGCTTTGGCCAGCGGTTTGGGCTGTGCCTTGGGGCTGGCCTTGGGCTTGACCACAACCTGGCTCTTGGCGGTTTTGGCCTTATTGTCTTTCCCGGAATTTGCTTTCACTTGGTGTCTCCTGGCAGATCGGTCCGTGCGTGATAGGTAGCTTCCACGGCGCGCGAGTGTACAGGCAACGCCCGGCGAAAACCGATCAGTTGCAAATTGGAGACAGTCATTTCATATCCCGAACCCAAAATAGCGCCCTTCAGGCCGCAACCAGCGACTGTTCCATGCCTTGGAGCAAGATGTCCTTGGGCAGGTCAATCCCGATAAACACCATCTTGCTGTTGCGCACCTCGCCCTCAGCCCAAGGCGGCCCCAGGTCGCTGCCCATCAACTGGTGCACGCCCTGGAAGATGACCTTGCGCTCGGTGCCTTTCATGTACAGCACGCCCTTGTAGCGCAGCATGCGCGGCCCGTAAATGTTGACCACCGCGCCCAAAAAGTCTTCGAGCTTGGCGGCGTCAAACGGCCGCTCGGAGCGGAACACAAAACTTTTCACGTCGTCATCGTGGTGGTGATGGCGGTGCGAAGGATGGTTGCACGCCTCGCCCGGCGCGTGGTCGTGGCCCGCATGGTCATGGTCATGCCCGTGGCTGTGATCATGGTCGTGGTCGTGCTCATCTTCCTTGAGGAAGTCGGGATCGATGTCGAGCTTGGCGTTGAGGTTGAAGCCGCGCAGGTCAAACACCTCGGACAGCGGCACCTCGCCAAAATGCACGGCCTTTTGCGGCGCGCGCGGGTTCATGTGCTTCAAGCGGTGCATCAGGTCGTGCAGCGCCTCGGGCGACACCAGATCGGCCTTGCTGATAAACAACTGGTCGGCAAACCCCACCTGGCGGCGCGCTTCCTGGCGGTCGTCAAGCTGCTGCTGCGCGTGCTTGGCATCCACCAGCGTCAGGATCGAGTCGAGCAAATAGCTCTCGGCAATTTCGTCGTCCATGAAAAACGTCTGCGCCACCGGCCCGGGGTCGGCCAGGCCGGTGGTTTCGATCACCACGCGGTCAAAGTCAAGCAGGCCCTTGCGCTTTTTGGCGGCCAGCAGTTGCAGTGTGGCGCGCAGGTCTTCGCGGATGGTGCAGCAGATACAGCCGTTGCTCATCTGGATGATCTGCTCGTTGGTGTCGCTCACCAGGATGTCGCTGTCGATGTTTTCTTCGCCAAATTCGTTTTCGATGACGGCAATTTTCTGGCCGTGCGCTTCGGCCAGCACGCGCTTGAGCAGCGTCGTCTTGCCCGAGCCCAGAAAGCCGGTCAGGATGGTGGCAGGAATCAAACTCATGGGGAAATCCAAAAAGGAGCAGGTGGGGAGTGTAGCGGCCAAATCAATACCGCTGCATGCGCTGTGTCAGAGTGTGCCGTCACCTGCGCATCACCACCAGGCCCTTGAGGTATTCACCTTCCGGAAAGGCAATCGTCATGGGGTGATCGCTGGCGCCACCCATGCGCTCGGTGATGAAGCCATCCACCCCGGCGTCGCTGCCCGCACCGGCCACGATCTTGTGGAACAGATCGGCGCTGATGCCGCCCGAGCAGGAGTAGGTAAACAGCACGCCGCCGGGCTCGAGCAGCTTGAAGGCCAGGCGGTTGATGTCCTTGTAGGCACGCGCGGCGCGCTCGGCATGGGCCACCGTGGGCGCGAATTTGGGCGGGTCGAGCACGATGGCGTCAAAGCTGCGGCCCTGCTCCAGAAACTGGCGTAGCGAAGCGTTCACATCGGCGTCGATAAAGTCGGCGCGCTCCGGCGCAAAGCCGTTACGCGCCACGTTGGCGGCAGCCTTCTCCAGCGCCGGGGCCGAGGAGTCGATCGAGGTGACGTGCGCCGCGCCGCCGCACAGGGCGGCCACGGTGAAGCCGCCGGTGTAGCAATAACAGTTGAGCACGCGCGCGAACTGCAGCCGCTTGCAATAGTCGGAAAACTTCTTGCGGCTGTCGCGCTGGTCCAGGTAGAAGCCGGTCTTGTGGCCTTGGGCAATATCCAGCGCCAGGGTCCACTGGTGTTCGCGCAGCACCAGTTCGGTGGCACCGCTGCCACGCAGCCAGCCGGTGTGCTCGGGCAGGCCTTCGAGCGCGCGGCTGCTGGCGTCAGAGCGCTCGTACAGTTTCTCCAAACCTGTCACACGCAGCAGCGCGTCGGAGAGCACCGCCTTCCAGCGTTCGGCACCGCTGCTGAGAAACTGCGCCACCAGCGTGTCGCCGTAGCGGTCCACGATCAGCCCGGGCAGACCATCGGACTCGCCATGCACCAGGCGCATGCTGTCGCTCTGGATATCAAAGCGCGCGCGCGCCGCCACGGCCCGCTCCACGGCGGCGGCAAAGAACGCGGGGTCGATGCGCTGCTTCTCGTCAAAGCTCCAGGCGCGTGCGCGGATTTTGGACGTGGGGCTGAACGCCGCCCAGGCCAGAAACTCCCCCGCACTCGACTCCACACGCACAGTCTCACCACTATCGGCCGCACCCTTGGCAATGGCCGACTCAAAAATCCAGGGATGGCGGCGCAACAACGAGCGCTCTTTGCCCTCACGCAATCGAATAGTTTTCATAGACGAATTGTGCGCTCAATGTGCGCATAGAGCGCCGCCGGGCTGCGCTCTTTCGCAATCGCAAGGCCGCCCACTTCGTCGCCACGCGGCCGCCTACTTCGTCCTCGCGAGGCCTCCCCACTTCGTCATCGCGAGCGGAGCGCGGCGATCCATGCCCTCCACTTCGTCACTGCGAGCGAAGCGCGGCAGTCCATGCCGCCAGAAGTCATGGATTGCCGCGTCGCTTCGCTCCTCGCAATGACGGCCGCTCGTCATTGCAAGGCCACACCCACTCGTCATCGCGAGGCCGTCAGGCCGCGGCGATCCATGACTTCAGCCTGGCTTGCCCTTCAGGCGTGCGCGCGGGTGGGCGGCGTCGTAGGCTTTGGCGAGGTGTTGGAAATCGAGGCGGGTATAGACCTGGGTGGTGGTGATATTGGCGTGGCCGAGCAACTCCTGCACGGCGCGCAAGTCGCCGCTGGACTGCAGCACATGGCTGGCAAACGAGTGGCGCAGCATGTGCGGGTGCACCGGGACCGCCAACCCCGCTTGCTGGCTGCGCCGACGCAGACGTTGCCAAACCGATTGGGGTGTGAGGCGCGTGCCGTTGCGCCCGATAAATAGCGCCACCGGCATCGCACCCTGTTGCGGCCCAGCGCTGGCAGCGCGCAGCGCCAACCACTGCTGCAACGCCTGCAAGGCCACGCTGCCCACAGGTACAACCCGGCGCTTGGAACCCTTGCCCAGCACGTGCGCCTGCGCTGCCTGCAAGTCCACCCAGCCCTTGGCCTGGGCGCTGGCATCCAGGTCCAGGCCAACGAGTTCGCCCACGCGCAAACCGCTACCGTAGAGCAACTCCACCATGGCGCTGTCGCGCGCTTCCAGCCAAGCGTTGTCGCTGCTGTGAAAGTCGGCAAAGCGCACGGCGTCATCCACGCCCAGCGCCTTGGGCAAGGGCTTGGCGGCCTTGGGCGCGCGCACGTCCTGCACCGGGTTGCTGGCGATCTGGCCCTGGCGTCCAAGCCAGGCGTAAAAGCCGCGCCAACCCGACAGAATTAGCGCAATGCCACGGCCACTGCGCCCGCCGCTGTGCATCTGTGCCACCCAGCGCCGGATGTGGTGGTTGGCGACCTTGCACAAGTCCACCTGCGCGGCGCTGGCGTGCTGTGCCAGTTTGCCCAAATCGAGCGCATAGAGTTCCAGCGTGCGCGTGGCCAACCGCTTTTCAACCCGAACGTATTCGAGATAGCGCTCGACAAGGGCTTGGTCGGCAGCGCTGGTCATCGCAAGGAACCGCCCGGAGCGTTAGCGCAGGCGGTTGAGCGCGGCGCTGGCGAGTTCGCCAATGCGCGCCAGAAACTCAGTGCCCATACCGCTGTTGAAGCGGTGCGCGTCGCTGGAGGCCAGCACCAGCATGCCAAATGCGGGCGAGAGCGCACCCGCAGCCACATTGCGCAAGGGAATCAGCGCCAGCGAAACCGCCGCGCCCGGCTCTTCCAGCCAGAGCGCCGCCTCAAAGCCGGTATTGAGCCCGCAAAACGGCTCCATCAGCGACGAGGCGAACACCTTGGCGTCGTCGCTCACGCCCTGGGCAAAGGGCTGATCGGCGTATTGCGGTGCCACCGCCCAGATGCGCAAGCCCACCTGGGGCACGGCAAACTGCTGCTTGATCTCCTGCACCATTTGCAGCGGCAAGGCGTTGAGGTCGCTGGTCATGAACAGGCTGCGCGCCCAGCGCAGCATCTTGTCCGACAGCATCAGGTTGTCGTTGCCGTTGCGGATCATCTCCATGATGCGCTGCTCAAGCGCACGGATTTTTTCGCGCAGCATTTCGGCCTGGCGCTCCTGCAGGCTGACCGTGCGGTTGCTGTGCGGGCTGGTGAGTTGCACCGCCGCCAGCAGTTCGGCATGGCGCAGGAAAAAATCCGGCGTGTTGCTCAGGTAGTGGGCAATGTCGTCTTCGGTGATGGGGTTGTTCATCGCTTGGTTCTCAAAATAATTCATAGGTCGTCGGGAAGTTCAATTTCGCCTTGAAACACGGTCGTGGCCGGTCCGGTCATCATCACTGGCGCGCCCTCGCCCGCCCACGCAACGGTGAGCACGCCGCCTTGGGTGTGCACGTCAACACGCGCATCGAGCAAGCCCCAGCGGATGCCCGCCACCACCGCGGCGCAGGAGCCGGTGCCGCAGGCCAGCGTCTCGCCCACGCCGCGCTCGTACACGCGCAAGCGGATCTGGCTGCGCGAGAGCACCTGCATGAAGCCTACGTTGACCCCCTGGGCAAAACGCGCGCTGGCCTGCACCCGTGGCCCGAGTTCGCGCACCGGCGCGGCCTGGGCATCGGCCACCAGCAGCACTGCATGGGGGTTGCCCATGGACAGCGGCCCGATCAACAGCTTGGTAGGGGGTACGCCCAGTTCCAGCGGCCATTGGCCCCAGTTGCCCAGCGGCTGCCACGCCAGGGCGCTGGCGTCAAACGCAATGTCTTCCAACGCAAACACCGGGGGGCCCATGTTGACCGTCACGCGGCCATCGGGCGTGAGCTGCGGCTCGATCACGCCTTTTTTGGTCTGCACCCGCAGCGTGTCCTTGGTGGACAGCCCTGCCTCGCACACAAAGCGCGCAAAGCAGCGCGCGCCGTTGCCGCACTGCTCCACCTCGGCACCGTCGGCGTTGTGGATCAGGTATTCAAAATCGATGCCCGCGCCGGGCGATGGGCGCACGGTGAGAATCTGGTCGGCACCTACCCCAAAATGCCGGTCGCCCAGAAAGCGGTAGTGGGCGGCGCTCAAGCCCCAGCGCTGCCGGGTTTCATCGAGCACCACAAAGTCGTTGCCCGCACCTTGCATTTTTGTGAACGGAATTCGCATGGGCGTGATTATCCGCGCACCTCACCATGTAGTGCGCAGCTTGATCGCGACCTGTTGGTAAACGTTGTCGTACAGCGCCTGGGTCGAGACGCTGCGCGCCGCGCTGTGTTCGAGCCGCAGGGCCTGCCGGGGCGTGAGTTCATGCTCCAGCGCCAGGTCCAGGCTGATGGCGCGATCCACGCGCGCCGCGTCCTGGGCAAAGGCTGAGGCGTCAAATTCCACCGTCTGCAGCGCCGTGCCCGCCGACCAGTCCCAATGGCCCCAGCGCCACTGCAGCGTGGCCGAGAGCATGGCGCTGCGGTAGGACAGTTCGTCAAAGCCCCGGTCATTGCGCTGGCGCGCCAGGTAGGCGGTGAAGTCCAGCGCCTCCAGGCCCGCGCCGGGTTGCACCAGGCGGCGCTGCAGCATGACTGACGTGGTGCTGCCGTCCAGATCGGCATAGGCCTCAGGATGGCGGTTGCCGCTGAACTCGACCAACGTGGCCCACAGGCTGCCGTCAGCCTCTACCACGGTCCAATCGAGTTGGGTGCCGCGCACGTCGCGCAGGGTGCTTCCTGCCACGTCGATGCGTTGCAGCGTCAGCCCCCAGCCCAGACTGCCCATGGGCGTGGCCAGATGGAGCGAGGGTTGGAGCGAAGCGCTGGCGAAATCGAACTCCGAGGTGGCGGGGGTGCGCTTCTGGCTGGCGTCCCCAGCGAACGTCATGCTCAGCGCGTCGCCGAGTTGCCAGTTGGCAAAGCCTTGCACGCCCAGGCGCAGGTGCGAACTGGCGAGTTGCCGTTGCCCGTCGATGCTGATGAGTTCGCCCTGCGGCGAGAGCCTGACCAGAGCCGAGGTCTGGTGCTCGGCACCAAACCCGATTTCGGTGCTGAGTTGTGCCGGTGCAGTGTCCTGCGCATAAGCGCCAGAGCAGAGCAGCAGGCACAGGGCAAGCCCTGAGGAACGCGCTGCCCACCTGAGCGAGCGCGTCCCCGGTGCCCTCCCGTATTGGGCTTGTCGAAAGGTCAGACGCCTACCTTGCGGCACACCTGGGTGTACACGTTGGAGCCGGTGGCCGGGTTGGAAGACACCAGCACCCAATAGCACTTGACTGCGTGGCCCTTGCTCTGCGTGTTGCCGGCAAGGGCTTGCAACGGTGCCAGCAGTGCGGTGGCGCTCAGGGCGACCAGGGCAGCGCCTGCCAGAAACTTGGATGTAGAGGTTTGCATCATGCGATTTTTCCTTTGGGTTGAGATGAAAAGCCGAGTCGCCGCAGGTATCCCCTGCGCCACGGCGTACACCTATTTGCACGGACCATGCCAGACGTGCAACTCAATAAAAACAAGCACTTAAGAGCGCGTGGCGGCGCTCGCCCGTGAGATTGGGTTATTTGCCCCGCCACGGCGGGGGCTTTC
>CAIPBW010000108.1 GCA_903863395.1 uncultured beta proteobacterium | reverse complement strand
TTTACGGGAACCAGGCCGGGGTGTACGACCACATCACGCCGGCGCTGGCGCTTACCGCCGCGCAACCGCTGGGGGTCAGCCTCACGGGTCTGTCGCCCAACACGGCCTACTTCTATCGTGTTGACTTTCAGCCCAGCGGCGGTGCGCTCGGTGCAGGGCAGCCTTTTGCGTTTCATACCGCGCGCCCCGCAGGCAGCAGCTTTACGTTCACCATCCAGGCCGACTCCCATCTGGATCAAAACTCCAGCCTGGACCAGTACCACCTGACGCTGGCCAATGTGCTCAGCGACAAGCCCGACTTCCACATCGACCTGGGCGACACCTTCATGACCGAGAAGCACACGCAGGCCTTTGATGCCACGGTGCAGGCCGCAGCCGATCAGGCCACGGTCAACCGGCGCTACCAGTACGAGCGCGAACACTTTGGCCGGTTTGCGCATTCGGTGCCGCTGTTTCTGGTCAACGGCAACCACGATGGCGAACTCGGCTGGCTCAACACCGGATCGGCGCAGGTGCTGCCGGTGTGGGCCACGCTGGCGCGCACCGCCTACTTTCTCAACCCCACGCCGGGCGCGTTTTACCGGGGCGACTCCAAGGCCGAGCAGTTCGTGGGGCAGCGCGCTGCCTGGTACGCGTGGCAGTGGGGCGACGCGCTGTTTGTGGCGCTTGACCCCTACTGGAACAGCACGGTGCAGGCCAGCAAGGACGGCTGGAACCTGACCCTGGGCAAAACGCAATACGACTGGCTGGCCGATACGCTCTCCACCAGTACGGCCAAGTACAAGTTTGTTTTCATTCACAACCTGGTGGGGGGCCTGGCGGGAGCGGCCCTCGATGGCCAGATGCGCGGCGGGGTGGAGGCAGCGCCCAACTTCGAGTGGGGTGGCAAGAATGCCGATGGAACCGAGGGCTTCTCCAGCAAGCGCTTCGGCTGGGGCCTGCCGATTCACCAGTTGCTGGTGAAGAACAAGGTGACCGCCGTCTTTCACGGCCACGACCACCTGTATGCCAAGCAAAGCCTCGACGGTGTGGTCTATCAGGAAGTGCCGCAACCCAGCGCAAAGAACAATAACAGCGGTGGAACCTTGGCGCTGGCCTACCAGTACAACAGCGGCACCATTGCCAGCAGCTCGGGACATATGCGCATCACCGTGGCACCCAGCGGCGTGACCGCCGAGTACGTGCGCTCGTGGCTGCCGCAGAGCGAAAATGCAGTACAGAAGAACGGTCAGATTGCCGACCGCTGGACGGTCTCTGGCCCGTAGTGAGAATTCCGTCAACTATGAACCGTAGTTTCGTCACGGCGAGGAGCGAAGCGACGCGGCAGTCCATGTCCTTTGGCTGTCATTGCGAGCGCAGCGCGGCAATCCATGCAGGCATGAAGTCATGGATCGCCACGGCCTGCGGCCTCGCGATGACGAAGTAAGGGGAGTGGCCTCGCGATGATGAAGTGAGGGGAATGACCTCGCAATGACGGAAACGGTGACTTGAGAAACGGAAGGGCCCATGAATATCCTGCTGGTGGAAGACGAACGCAGAATCGCGGACTTTGTGTGCGAGGGGTTGGCGTCGCGCGACATGCGCGTTGAGCACGTGGACAACGGCCACGCCGGGTTTGAGCGTGCGACGCAGGGTACGTTCGATGTGATCGTGCTCGACATCATGCTGCCCGGGCGCGACGGCTTGTCGGT
>CAIPBW010000107.1 GCA_903863395.1 uncultured beta proteobacterium | reverse complement strand
CTGGAGAGCCACCCAAGCCACGCACTGGCGCAAAAGCTGCTGCCCCGGTGCGCGGGCTCGGTGTTCAGTTTCGACCTCAAAGGCAACCGCGAGCAAGGCAAGAAGTTCATCGAAACACTCAGGGTGTTCAGCCACCTGGCCAACGTGGGCGACTGCCGCAGCCTGGTGATCCACCCGGCCAGCACCACGCACTTCCGCATGAGCGACGAAGCACTGGCGGGTGCGGGCATCGCCCAGGGAACGATTCGCCTGTCGATCGGCCTGGAAGACGCCGACGACCTGATTGACGATCTCAAGCGCGCCCTCAAGGCCGCAGAGAGGGCATCCTAACTGGAAATACCATGATACTGACTATCCATAACGCCAACACCTATTGCTACACCGGCGGCAAGGCCTTTGACGCCGCCAAGCCCACCGTGGTCTTCATCCACGGCGTACTCAACGACCACAGCGTCTGGATTCTGCAAAGCCGCTATCTGGCGCACCACGGCTTCAATGTGCTCGCCGTCGATCTGCCCGGCCACTGTCGCAGCGCCGGTGAGGCACCCTCCACCGTGGAAGAAGCGGCCGACTTCATTGGCGCGCTGCTCGACGCGGCGGGCGTGCAGCGCGCAGCCCTGGTGGGCCATAGCTGGGGCTCACTGATTGCGCTGGAGGCCGCCGCGCGCCTGAAAGAGCGCATCAGCCACCTGGTGCTGGTGGGCACGGCGTTCCCGATGAAGGTTTCGCAAACGCTGCTTGATGCCTCGGTGTCCGACCCCATGAAAGCGCTAAGCCTGGTTAACGTGTTTTCGCGCAGCACCCTGGCCGCGCCACCGTCGGCGCTGGGGCCAGGCACCTGGGTGTTTGGCGCGGGCATGGCGCTGGGGCGGCGCGTGCTGGCGAGCAACCCCGAGGTCAACGTTTTCTACCGGGGCTTCAACGCCTGCAACCAATACGCCAACGGCGAAGCTGCCATGGCCGCCATCACCTGCCCGGTGCTGTTTGTGCTGGGCGCGCAGGACCAAATGACACCGGAAAAAGCGGCGCAAGGGCTGATCAACACCGCCCGCGCCCACGGCAAGTTGGTTCATGTGGCAAGCCTGCCCGTGGGCCACCACCAGATGACCGAAACGCCCGAAGAAACACTGTTTACCATCCGCGATTTTTTGAAGCAGAAAACCCCATGAAAAACAATTCCCCCGTGCGCGCACTGCTGGCCACTGCGCTGCTGACCCTGGGCACGCTGGCATCGGCCGCCTTCCCCGACAAGCCGATCAAAGTCATCATCGGCTTTCCGGCCGGTGGTCCGCTGGACCAGCATGCGCGGCTGCTATCCGACAAGCTCCAAAGCGTGCTGGGCCAGCCGGTGATGATTGACTACAAGTCCGGCGCGGGCGGCACCGTGGGCGCGCAGGAGGTGATGAAGTCGCCGCCCGACGGCTACACCATCATGCTCGCCAATACTGGCGTGATGGTGATCAACCCCGCGCTCTACAGCAAGCTGCCCTACGCCACCCTGCGCGACTTTGCGCCGATTGCGCGCACCGCCATGCAGCCGTTGGCGCTGTTGGTCAACCCCAAAGTGCCCGCCAAGACGCTGCCGGAATTTATCTCCTACGTGCGCGCACGGCCGGGCCAGATTAACTACGGCTCGGCCGGCAATGGCGGCATCAGCCACCTCGCGCCCGAAATGTTCAAGGCCGCCACTGGCTTGTTCATGGTCCACATTCCCTACCGTGGCAGCGCACCGGCATTTACCGACCTAATGGGCGGGCAGGTGGAATTTATGGCCGAGTCGATTCCGCAGGCGGCCACCTACCACAAGCAAGGCAAGGTACGCGCCCTGGCCGTAACCAGCCGCGAGCGCAACCCCGCATTGCCCGAAGTACCCACGGTGATCGAGTCGGGCATCAAGAACTTTGAAGTCGTGGGGTTCTACGGTTTCCTGGCACCCGCTGCCACCCCCAAGGACGTGGTGGCCAAACTCAGCGACGCATTCAAGCAAGTGCTGGCCATGCCCGAAGTGCGCAGCCGCATGATCACCCAGGGTGCCGACCCGGCGTTTCTGGGAGCAGATGATTTCAGCAAATACCTCGCCGCCGAAATGCCCCGCTGGGCCAGCGCCGTCAGCCAGTCGGGCGCAAAAATGGATTAATTTTTTGGGCGCAGCTATAACGCGTCGCGCACGGTGGCTGCCGGGAAGCGACCCAGGTTCCACATTTTTTCAGTAGTGGCGTTGCGCACCAGCAGCAGTCTTTGCAGCAGCGGTGCCAGTGGCGTCTTGTCGGGGTCAATCAGCAGCACATAGCGCGGCAGGCCCTCGACGTCGCCAGCCGGTGCCAGTTGCCCGATCCAGTCGAGTTGTAGCAGGGCCTCGATCACCGGCTCCAGGCGCAGCGGGTCGATCTGCAGATCGTGGCACAGCGCCTCCAGCGCCAGACCCTTGGTGGCGTCGTGGTGCGCAAGTTCCAGGCGCTGCAAAATCTCCAACGCCAACTCAAACTGCCAGCCGTGAAAAAAGCGCCGCCGCGTGGCACCGGCAAGCAGGTAGGGCATATAGGCCGTGAGCGCCGCACCCAGCAGCACGATGACCCAGCCCACATAAATCCACACCAGCAAAATAGGCACCGTGGCAAACGCGCCGTACACGGCCGAGTAGCTTGGCACATTGGCCAGGTACCAGGTCAGCGCCTTCTTGGCCAACTCCAGCCCAGCCGAGACAAAGAAGCCGCCCATCCAGGCGTGGCCCCAGCGCACATCGGTATTGGGTACGTAGCGAAACATCGCCGCCGCCCCGGCTGCCACCAGTACAAACTGCAGCACGTCCAGCAACAGCCCCACGCCGCCGGGCATATCTCCCACCAGCCCCTTGGACGCAGACAGGGCGTAGGACGTGATGCTCAGGCTGATGCCCAGTACCAGCGGCCCCAGCGTAATGGCGGCCCAGTAGATCAGCACGCGCTGGGCAAACGGGCGGGCCTTACGTACGCGCCAGATGGTGTTGAGCGTGCGGTCGATGGTGAACACCAGTGCCAGCGCCGTGCCCAGCAGCACTGCCAGACCGGCAGTGCCGAGCTTGCTGGCTTTGCCGGCAAACTGGTTAAGGTAGCCCAGCACCTGGCGTGCAATGTTGTCGGGCACCAGGCTTTCGATCAGCCACTTCTGCAGCACGTCCTGAAACTTGGCAAACATCGGAAACGCGGTGAACACCGCCAGCGCCACCGTGATCAGCGGCACCAGGGCAATGGTGGTGGTAAAGGTCAGGCTGCTGGCGGTCAGGCCCAGGCGATCGTCGCGAAAGCGCTCACGCAGCGTGTGCATGGCGTTAAGCCACGGTACATGCGCCACATCCTGCAGCCAAACCCGTAATCGTGCAATGGTTTCCATGCCGCTATGATGCCACCGACCATGCCCACCCATTCCGACGCCGTTGACCGCACCCGCATGCTGGCCGTTGCCAGCCTGCTCGCACTGATCGTACTCAGCCTGGCGTGGGAGTTGGTGCTTGCGCCATTGCGTCCGGGCGGTAGCTGGCTGGCGCTCAAGTCGTTGCCGCTGTGTGTGCCACTGGCCGGACTGCTCAAGAACCGCATGTACACCTACCGCTGGGTGAGCATGGTGGTGTGGCTGTATTTCACCGAAGGGGTGGTTCGCGCCTGGGGTGATGCACCTCCCGGCAACACCCTGGCGCTGCTGGAGATTGCGCTGTGCCTGAGCCTGTTTGTGGCCTGCGCGCTGCATGTGCGCATCCGTTTGAAAGCCTCACCATGAACCCAACCCACCCCTTGCTTGACCCACTGCGCCAGATCGTTGGCGTGGCCAACGTGCTGACCGAAGGCGACTTGAGCGCCTGGGAGGTGGATTGGCGTCAACGCGAACACGGCAAGGCCCTGGCCGTGGTGCGCCCGGCCAGCACCGAGCAGGTACGCGACGTGGTGCGCGCCTGTGCCACTGCCCGCGTAGCGATGGTTCCCCAGGGCGGCAACACCGGCATGGTGGTGGGCTCCACGCCCGACGCCAGCGGCACCCAGGTGGTGCTAAGCCTCAAACGCATGCACCAGGTGCGCGTGCTCGACGCCGCCAACCTGACGGTCACGGTGGAGGCCGGATGCGTGCTGCAGACCGTGCAGGAACACTGCGCTGCGGCGGGCTTTCTGTACCCGCTGAGCATGGCCTCCGAAGGCAGTTGCACCGTGGGCGGCAACCTGGGCAGCAATGCTGGCGGCACCCAGGTGGTGCGCTACGGCAACACGCGCGAACTGTGCCTGGGGCTGGAAGTGGTCACGGCGCAGGGTGAGGTTTGGTCGGGCCTGACGGGGCTGCGCAAAGACAACACCGGCTACGACCTGCGCCACCTGATGATTGGCTCGGAGGGCACGCTGGGCATCATCACTGCCGCCACCATGAAGCTCTACCCCATGCCCGCAGCGCAGCTCACCGCCATGGCCGCCGTGCCCTCGCTGGAGGCGGCGGTACAACTGCTCGGCCTGGCGCACCAGCACTTGTTTGCGGGGCTCACCGGCTTTGAAGTGATGGGGCAGTTTGCGCTCAGTCTGGTGAGCAAGCATTTCCCGCAACTACGCGTGCCCCTGCGCGAAATCGGCGCACCCTACTGCGTGGTGCTGGAGAACTCGGACCACGAATCGGAGGGCCACGCGCGTGCCCAGTTCGAGCGCCTGCTCGAAGCGGCACTGGAGAGCGGCTGCGTCAGCGACGCCGTAGTGGCCGAGAACATCACCCAGGCACGCGCGCTATGGCATGTGCGCGAGAGCATTCCGCTGGCGCAGGCCCAGGAGGGCTTGAACATCAAGCACGACATCTCGATTGCGGTGTCGCGCATCCCGGTGTTCGTGCGCGAGACCGACGCGCTGCTTGCGCAAGCCTTCCCCGGCGTGCGCCTGGTGAACTACGGCCATCTGGGCGACGGCAACCTGCACTACAACGTGCAGGCCCCGCAAGGCAGCGATGCGCAAGCCTTTTTGCGTGACCAGGAAGCTGGCGTCAACGCCATCGTTTACGAACAGGTGCAACGCTACAACGG
>CAIPBW010000106.1 GCA_903863395.1 uncultured beta proteobacterium | reverse complement strand
TGACGTAATTGATGGCAGAAATCCGGGCGCTCTCGGCCAGGCGAAAGTCGTCCAGAAAGAACGAGTCGCCAATATCCATTTGCTTGAACGGATAGCGCGGACGCTCCAGCAGCAGCGCCTCAGAGGTGTTCTTGTCAATCGTGTACATGGGCAAGTTTCGAGCGGTGGGAGCTTGAGAATCGTCACAGAGCACAAAATCTTTAGCAGGTTGAAAACTTCGCCACCCGCCACGGTGCCGCAAGTGCGTTACGCCCAGTGCGATGAACGCGTGCCGCGTTCCTGTTAGCCCAGTTTCGGCGCAGCCTGGGCAGAATTGAAAATCGCAATGCAACAGGTGAATCCTTGTAAATCAATGGCTTACAAGCAATATCCCCCAAGCCTACGGGCGCTGAAGGTAGCGCGCGGCGATGGGGCGCAGGGCTGCGGGTTCGATGCGCAGGGCTTGCAGGCCCGCAACCTTGCCGCTGGCGACGTTGTCGATCTTCATCGAGTCGAGGTTGTCGCGAGTCATTAAGGGTTCGCCCGGGGCGAGTTCCATCAACCGGGCTTGCAGCCGCGCCAGCCAGTTCGGTAGCGCCAGCACCGGGCGGCCACGTCCGGCGTTCACGCCACGCAGTTGGCCCGCCAAGCGCACCAGTTCCGCCAAAGTAAACACCTCAGGGCCACAGGCCTCCACCACCGGCGGGAAAGCCGCTTCAGCCGCACCCGGGGTTGCGCCAACGTGAACCTGGCGCGCCAACAGCGTCACCACAGCATGGGCCACATCGTCCACCCACACCGGCTGAAAACGCACACTAGCCCCGGCCAGCGGCATCACCGGCAGCACCGCCTGCAACTGGGCAAATACGTTGAGAAACTTGTCGCCCGGGCCAAAAATCACGCTCGGGCGGATCACAGTCACCGTGGGGCCGCTGGCGCGGTCGCTCGGGTGCAGCAGCGCGGCCTCGCCCTGGCCCTTGCTGCGCAGGTACATCGACGGTGCCTGCTCGGGGCGCACGTCGCTGGCACCCATGGCGCTGATGTGCACCAGACTGCCCACACCCGCAGCGCGGCAGGCGCGCAGCAGCTTGTGCGGCAAGGCCACGTGCACCTGTTCAAAAGCGGCACGGGTGCCGTGCAGGATGGCCACCAGATTCACCACCGCCGTGTGTCCGGCAAGCGAGTGCGTGAGCGCGGCCTCGTCGTGCACATCGAGCTCCAGCAGCTGCATCCCGGCAAGCGGCGTAAGCGCTGCAGCGTGGCTGCGCGCGCGGGTGGGTACGGTGACCGCCCAGCCTGCCTCCACCAGTTGGGCGCACACGCGCTTGCCCACAAACCCCGAGCCACCCAGTACCATGATTTTTTGCATGGGCGCACTGTAGCGGAGTTGGGAAGCACTCACACGATCAGGGGTTCGGGTTCGAGCAGGATGCCAAAGCGCTCATACACGCTGGTCTGGATGGCGCGCGCCAGCGTCATCACCTCGCCGCCGGTGGCACCCTCGCCGTCGGTGCCAACGCCCCGGTTGACCAGCACCAGCGCCTGTTTTTCATACACGCCGGCCTGCCCGACGGACTTGCCCTTCCAGCCGCAGGAGTCGATCAGCCAGCCCGCAGCGAGCTTGACCGTGCCGTCGTCCAGGTGGTAATGCACCACCTTGGGGTCGCGCGCAATGATGTCGGCGCACTGCTCCGGGGTGACGGTGGGGTTCTTGAAGAAGCTGCCCACGTTGCCGGTAACCGCCGGGTCGGGCAATTTGCCGCGCCGGATGGTGCACACCCAGTCAAACAGCTGCTGCGGCGTGGGCGTGCGGCACCCGGTTTCAAGCATCTTGCGCTCGATGTCGGCATAGCCCAGCACCGGCTTCCACGGCTTGGGCAGGGCCAGGCGCACGCGCAAAATCAGCGCCCTGCCCTTGAGGCCCATGGCCTGGTGCGCGCCCTGCACCGGTGCGCCGTGCTTGAACACCGAATCGCGGTAGCCAAACGCGCACTGCGCGGCGTTGAGGGTGAAAACCTCTCCCGTATGCAGGTCCATGGCGTCGAGCGATTCAAAGCGGTCCTGCAGTTCAACCCCGTAAGCGCCAATGTTCTGCACCGGCGCGGCACCCACGGTGCCGGCAATCAGTGCCATGTTTTCCAGGCCCGGGTAACCCTGCGCGAGCGTCCAGGCCACCAGCGCGTGCCAGCTCTCACCCGCACCAGCCTCAACGATAAAGGCCTTGGGCTTTTCGGCCAGCAGGCGCATGCCGGAAATCTCGACCTTGAGCACCACGGCCTTGACGTCGCCGGTCAGCACCACGTTGCTGCCGCCGCCGAGCACCAGCTTTTCGGCCGGGCCCAGCACCGGGTCGGCCAAAACCGCACGCAAGTCCGCTTCGCCCCCAATACGCACCAGCGTATGCGCCTTGGCTACGATGCGGAAGGTGTTAAAGGGCTGGAGCGGGACGTTTTTCTCGACTAACATGGCGGGATTGTCTCACTGCCACTTTTGAGTATTGCCATGCCATCATTTGACACCGTATGCGAAGCCAACCTCGTGGAAGTAAAAAACGGGGTGGACAACACCGCCAAGGAAATCGCCACGCGCTTTGATTTCAAGGGCACCAGCGCCGCCATCGAAATCAAGGACAAGGAAATCACCCTGCTCGGCGACGCCGAGTTCCAGCTCGCCCAGATCGAGGACGTTCTGCGCAACAAGCTCACCAAGCGCAGCGTCGATGTGCGCTTTCTGGACAAGGGCGACGTGCAAAAGGTCGGGGGCGACAAGGTCAAGCAGGTCATCAAGGTGCGCAACGGCATCGAGTCCGACCTGGCCAAGAAAATCCAGCGCCTGATCAAGGACAGCAAGCTCAAGGTGCAGGCTGCCATCCAGGGCGACGCGATTCGCGTCACCGGTGCCAAGCGCGATGACCTGCAAGCCGCCATGGCGCTGGTGAAAAAGGAAATCACCGACGTGCCCCTGAGCTTCAACAACTTCCGCGATTGACGGTTTTGCCAGCGAGCAGTCTGTGACCGAAGTCATCCATAGCGAAAACGAGTACGAGGATCTGCTGGGCCAGTGGTCCGATCTGGAGTCGGGCCTGGGCGTGATTCTGGCCAACCCGGCCAACGCCCAGGAGTTTGTGCACCGGGTGGTGCAATACGACCGCTGGATGCAGGGCCTGATGCTGCGCGACCCCGACGTGGGCCTGTACCTGCTGTTCCAGTTGGCGGGCAATTCGCCGGTGGGCTATAGCGCCTCGCACTCCCTGGTATGCGCCACGCTGTGCCACCTGATTGCAGCCGAGTTGGGAACGCCGGCCCCCGAACGCAACAGCCTGGTGCACGCGGCGCTGACCATGAACATTGCCATGACCGCCTTGCAGGACGACCTGGCCGGCCAGGCCGAAAAGCCCACCAGCGCGCAGCGCGACGCCATCAACAGCCACTCGGCCAAAAGCTGCCTGCTACTGGCCAGCCTGGGGGTCAACGACGACCACTGGCTTGACATCGTGGCAACCCACCATGACGACGATGTAGGCAACGTCGATCTGCGCGAGGGACCACCGGCACCGCGCCTGACACGCATCCTCAAGGTGGTGGACCGCTACGCCGCCATGATCAGCCCGCGCATGTCGCGTTCGGGCCGCACCGCCACCGAGTCGGCGCGCACGGTCATGGG
>CAIPBW010000105.1 GCA_903863395.1 uncultured beta proteobacterium | reverse complement strand
CTCCAGATAGGCGCGCGACATGGCAAACGCGCCGTTGAGCGCCAGGTATCCCTGCGCCGGGTTGTTGGAGAAAAAAGCTTCGCCCACGCTGATGGGCTTGCCGCTCACGCCACTGCGCGCCACCAGCAGCAGGAAGAACAGCGACAGCGGCACATACACAATGCGCAGCCACATGGGCCGTGACCCAGCCTGTGGCGCAAAGCCGATGCGCCGCCATAGCCAGGCCAGCGCCAGCGCGGCGGTGGTAAACAGCGCTAGCGCAAAGGCATATTGGCGCAGTGCGACGCCCACCATGTCGCCCATCTGGTTGGACAGGGTGTTGATCTCGGAACCCACATGGCGGTGCACGTTGCCAAAATAAATTAGATCGGCCGACATCATGAACACAAAGACCAGCAGCGCAAGGTAGATCGCCCAATGCCACAACCCCTGCCACAGGGGGTGGCGGCTCCAGCCAAAGGGCTGGTGGATGAACATCAGCGGCAGGCCCATCATCACCATGGCCATGGACAGGTCAAACCGCAGCCCTACGCCAAACGCGGCCAGCACCTCGGCGGCGGTGAGCGCCTGAAAGTCGGCCGCATAGTGCAGGTACAGCGCAAGGCGAAACAGCGCCGCGCTGAGCACAAACAGAAGCAACAACAAAGCCGCGTGGGGCGCGGCGCGGGTCATGATCAGGGAGTCGCGGTGCATGGGCAAACGGATGGTTGCCCTGATTGTCCTTCACGCGGCGGGCCTTCGCCTGCTGGCGATGGTCCGCGCGACCTCAATACTTGTAAACGCCCTGCCCGGTTTTGCGGCCCAGGCGGCCGGCGGCGACCATTTCCTTGAGCAGGGGGCAGGGGCGGTACTTGCTATCGCCGTACTCGGCCAGGTACACGTCCATCACCGCCAGGCAAACGTCCAGGCCAATCATGTCGGCCAGCGCCAAGGGGCCAATCGGCTGGTTGCAACCGAGCTTCATGCCCGCGTCAATGTCGGTAGCGGTGGCCAAGCCTTCGGCCAGCACGAAGAACGCTTCATTGATCATGGGCACCAGGATGCGGTTGACCACAAAGCCGGGCGCGTTTTTCACCGTAATGGGCGTCTTGCCCAGCGCCACGGCCATGGCGTGCACGGCGTCGTGCGTGGCGTCGCTGGTTTGCAGGCCACGGATGATTTCGACCAGCGCCATCATCGGCACCGGGTTGAAGAAGTGCATGCCAATGAAGCGGTCAGAGCGCGAGGTGACAGCAGCCAACTTGGTGATGGAGATGGACGATGTGTTGGTGGCCACAATCACGTCGGGGGCGGCCAGGGCATCGATTTGCTTGAGGATTTTGACTTTCAGGTCAAAGTTTTCGGTGGCGGCTTCAATGATCAACTGCGCGCCCTTCAGGTCGTCGTAACTGGTGCTGCCCTTGATGCGTGCCAGGGCCGCATCCTTGTCGGCAGCGGCAATTTTTTCTTTCTTGACCAGGCGCTCCAGGCTGCCCGCCACTGTTGCGACGCCCTTGGCAACCGCGGCCTCGGAAATATCAATCATGACGACTTGCAGGCCCGATACCGCACACGCCTGTGCAATGCCGTTGCCCATGGTGCCTGCGCCAATAATGCCGATGGTGGTGATGCTCACGATG
>CAIPBW010000104.1 GCA_903863395.1 uncultured beta proteobacterium | reverse complement strand
TGCGCTCCTCGCAATGACAGCCTTTTGTCATCGCGAGGCCGCCCCCGCCCGTCATCGCGACCCCGCTCTCTCTTCGTCATCGCGAGGCCGCCAGGCCGTGGCGATCCATGACTTCATGGCTGCATGGATTGCCGCGTCGCTACGCTCCTCGCAATGACAGCCTTTTGTCATCGCGAGGCCGCCCCCGCCCGTCATCGCGACCCCGCTCTCTCTTCGTCATCGCGAGGCCGCCAGGCCGTGGCGATCCATGACTTCATGGGTGCATGGATTGCCGCGTCGCTGTGCTCCTCGCAATGACGGCCCGCCAGTCCTCAACTGTGGCGTCGTGGCTGTGCGGGGTGTTAGAGGTCGGGGGCGGGCGCAACGGCGAAGGTGATGGAGAACGCCGCGCCGTGGTCGGAGGTGATGCTTAGGTCGCCATTGATCTGGCGCACCAGGTCGGATACCAGTTGCAGGCCCAGGGACTGGGTGCGCCGGGTTTCAAAATCGGGAGGTAGGCCGACGCCGGTGTCGCGCACGCACAAGCACCAGCGCGCGCCTTCGTCCCCGGGTGATGAGGCGCTGCCCACTTTCTGCAGCGTGACGCGCACCTCGCCCTGGCGCGCGTCGGCAAAGCCGTGCTTGAGGCTGTTGGAGATGAGTTCGTTGACCAGCAAGCCGCACGGCGTGGCCAGGTCCAGGCTGGTGCGCAGCGGTGCGAGTTCGAGCACCAGCCGCACCAACCCGGCCGATCCGGCCTGGGCACGAAACGCGGTAGAGGCCACCTGGTTGAGGTACTGGTGCAGGGCGACTTGCGAAAATGCGCCCGAGCGGTACAGGGTTTCGTGCACCAGCGCCATCGAGCGGATGCGTCCCTGCATGTCTTGCAGCACCGCCTTGGTGGTGCCCTGGGCAGTGCGGCCTTCTTCGAGCCGCAGCAGGCTGGTGATCACCTGCAGGTTGTTCTTGACGCGGTGGTGCACCTCGTTGAGCAAAGCAGTCTTCTCTTGCAGCAGCCGTTCCTGGTTTTGCTGGCTGGTTTTGCTCAGCGTAATGTCTTCCTTGAGGGCGACGTAGTGCGTGGCGTGGCCTTGGGCGTTGAGCACCGGTGCAATCACCGCCTGCTCGACAAACACGTCGCCGTTTTTCTTGCAGTTGAGAAATTCGCCGCGCCACACCTTGCCTGCTTGCAGGGTGCGCCACAAACCTTCGTAGGTTGCGCGCGGTGTCTGTCCCGACTGCAGGATGCGCGGGTTGTGGCCGATCACCTCGTCAGCGGCAAAGCCGGTGACTTCGACAAAGCGCGGGTTGACGTACTCGATGTCGCCGTACAGGTTGGTGATCACGATGGCGATGGGTGCCTGCTCGGTAATGCGTGAGAGCTGGCGCAACGTGCGCTCGGTGGTTTTGTGTTGGGTGATGTCGTAAATCGCCACCTGGCTGGCGCTTTGGCCGCTGAAGCTGATGCGGATGGCTTGCACCTGCACGTCGATGACGCTGCCATCGACCTTGAGAAACTTTTGCTCTGTGGAAGGGATGATCCAGCCCTCGGCCGCTTGCACAAATTCGCTGTCACCCAGCGCCCGATGAAAGTCGGGGTGGATGAAGTCGTGGATCGCGCGCCCCACCAGCTCGGCGGCCGAGGCAGCACCAAGCAGGCGCACGGTGGCGGGGTTGACGTACAGGATCTTGCCGCGTGCGTGCACGGCAATCGCTTCGGGCGTCCATTCCACCAGGGTGCGAAAGCGCTTTTCGCTCTCCTGCCACTTGGTTTCGCGTTGGCGCAAGGTTTCCAGCAGGCGGTTAAAGCCGCCGATCAACTGGCCGATTTCGTCCTGGCGCGTGACCGTGAGCGCGTGGGGGATATCGTTGGCGGCGCTGAGCGCAGCTAGGCTGCTTGCGGCGTTGCGCAGCGGGGCGAGCTCGCGCCGCAGGGTCCACCAGATCAGCACCCCGGCCAGCACGGTCAGCGCGGCGGCGGCGTAAAGCAGGCGCAACTGCAGTGCGCGGATCGGCGCAAACGCTTCTTCGGTTGGCAGCAGGGCCACCACATACCAGCCCGCACTCTCGATGCGGTGCGCTGACGACAGGTTCTCCACACCACGCGAATTGGTGGCCACGCCAAAGCCCTCGTAGCCTTGCGCGTAGCGGTCGCTCATGGGGCTGGCACCAGGAGCGGGCAGCGCCTGCATCACGTAACTCTTGTCGGTTGCCGTGACAAAGCGGCGATGTGTGGGATCGGCCAGCAAGTAGCCCCCGGTCTTGCCGTAGCGATGCCCGACGATGTTGTCCAGAAAATTGTCCTGGCCCAGTCGGGTGATGCCCACCAGGGTGCCTACCGTGCGTTGCCGGGCGTCGCGAATCGGTGCCACCATCGACAGCAGCGGCTCCTTGCCGTCAGGGCTCCAGGTGGGACTCAGGATGGCTGACTTGCCCTGGGGCAGCGCGGCACCACCATCGAGCAGCGCCACTACGGAGCCATTGAACATGTCGAGCAGCAGCGGATAGCTTGCGAACTGGCGCTGCAGTTCTGCGCCATCGCTGC
>CAIPBW010000103.1 GCA_903863395.1 uncultured beta proteobacterium | reverse complement strand
GCAGACGCCCGGGCGTGGCCACCAGAATGTCAACGCCCTTTTTGAGCTTGGAGATTTGTGGGTTCATGCCCACGCCGCCAAAGATCACGGTGCTGGTGAGTTGCAGGTATTTGCCGTAGGTGCGGATCGACTCTTCCACCTGCGCGGCAAGTTCGCGCGTGGGGGTGAGCACCAAGGCGCGGATGCCGGTGCCGCCAAATTTGCTTTGTGCGCTGCGGCTCATGGTGAGGCGGTGCAGCATGGGCAGCGTAAAGGCCGCCGTCTTGCCGGTGCCGGTTTGTGCGCCGCCGAGCAGGTCGTGGCCGTCCAGAATCACCGGAATGCCCTGGGCCTGAATGGCTGTGGGCGTCTCGTAACCTTGCTCGCGCACGGCTTTCACAATGGCCGGAGCCAGTTTCAAATCTTCGAAGTTCATAGTTTGGCGCCCATCCGGGCGCTTGGGATATCGGCCTGTCCGGGGGCTTGTCGCCACCAGTCAGTCAAAGGCAGATAGGGTCAAAAAGAGGGCGCAGCCTGTCGGTATGGCCCCCAGCAAGTTGCTGGCGCTGCGGGCAACTGACGCTCCGCAACAGGGTGCATTGTCGCACGTTGTGCAGATTCCGTCCGAAAGACGCACAATCGCCTCAGACTGGTCAACCATTGCAGCAACTGGGAGAATGCACGCACGATGAAACAATTCATGCTGCGCCGCCTCGGCGTTGCCCGCGACATGGGGCAAACCAAACCGTCCCTGCACGACTGCCTGGAAACGATTCTGGAGCAGAGCGACAACCTCATGGACGACGTGCTCACCGGGCTGCAGTTGGCGCTGTTGCCAGCCAACAGCAAGACGCTGCACGCGCTGCAGAACCCGGCCGGTCGCGTCGCCATTGAGCACCTGTTCGCCCAGGGCGATGTCATCAAGAAGACTTTTGCCGCCGAGTTGCGCGCCGTGGTGTACGGCGGCGACGCGCAGCGCAAGGGCGCGCAGCCGTTGGTGCGGTTTGACGACTTCCAGTTTCTGGAAGAAGAGCAGATCGACGCCAACATCGAATTTGCCATGACCCAGCAAGAAGTGCTGCTGGCGGTGGACCCGGTGCTGCCCGCGCTCAACGGCCTGATCAGCAGTCTGCTGGGCTGGACTTCGGTGCAGGGGCATCTCAACCCGGTCAAGCCCGAGTCGTTTGTGCACGCGCTGCGCGAGAGTTTTGCAGGGCACGTGACCGATGAAAACGTGCGCTCGGCCGTCATGAACGCCGCAGCGGGCTTGTTGGGTTCGAGCTTGTTGCGCTTGTACAAGGAAGTTGTCAGCTGGTTGCGTACCCAGGGCGTGGAGTCCATTGCCACGGCTGCGGCGTCAGTGGGCGAGTTCGGTACCAGCACCAAGGCACCCGAAAACTCCGTCACGCGCACGCTCTTGACGCTCGACAAACTGCGCAAGTTGCTCTCGGGCGAGTTGGACCCCAAACCGCTTGCGGGCGGTATCAAGGACTTCACGCACACGGTACCGGCGTCGTACGACGCACTCGAAGACCTCAAACTGCTCGAACCCATGATGAAGCGCCTGGCAGAGCGCGTCAGCCAGTCCGACGCCGCAGCGCAAGCTGGCCAGGACGGCGTGCGCCGAGACCGTGGCCAAAGCAAGAGCCTGGGGCGCGAGTTGGGCCAGGAAGTGGTGCAGATGATGCTGGAGAACCTGGTGCAGGACCAGCGCCTGATGCCGGGCGTGCGCCAAAGCCTCAAGTCGATGGAGACGGTGCTGATCCGCCTGTCGCAGGCCGACGCCCGGTTTTTCAGTGACCGCCAGCACCCGGCGCGCCAGTTTCTGGACAAGATCACCAGCCGCAGTCTGGCGTTCTCGTCCGAGGAGCAGCCCGGCTATGCGCGCTTTCTGAAGTCGCTGGAAAACTCGGTCAGCGTGCTCGTTGGGGGCCAAGGCGACGCCGCTGCCATTGCGCGCTTGCTGCGCAAGCTCGAAGAGGCGTGGACGCGTGACGAGCACGATCAGCGCCTGCGCGCCGAAGAAGCAGCGCGCGGCTTGCTGCACGCGGAGCAGCGCAATATGCTGGCCGAGCGTCTGGCGAATGATTTTGCACAGAAGTTGCAGAACAAGGGCGTGCCCGAGATGGTGGCCGCTTTTCTGCGCGGCCCCTGGGCTCAGGTGGTGGCGCAGGCGCAACTGGGCTGCACCGATGGCACTGCCGACGCCGATGGCTATTTGAGCCTGGTGGACGACCTGATCTGGAGCGTGCAACTGCGCCTGGCGCGGCGTAACCGCACGCGCTTGGTCGAACTGCTGCCCGGCATGCTGGTCAAGATGCGCCTGGGCCTGAACCTGATCTCCTACCCCACCGAGCGTACCGCGGCTTTTTTTGACGAACTCGTCACTTTCCACGAAAACGCGTTTGAGGGTTCGCGCGCGCAAGCCGCCACGCCGTCAGTGCCCGCAGCACCCAGCGCCGCGGTACCTGCCGGTGCGCTTTGGATGGCCGACTCCGAAGTTGCCGATTCGGGTTACCTGGAAGACGCGGCCGACTCCATGCCCGCGCTTGCCGACCTGGGCGAACTGCCCGAAACCGGCGAGGCGCAAGAGTGGAGCGTGGACGCGCTGACCACCGGCTCCTGGGTCAATCTGGCGCTGGGTGGCCAGTGGGTGCGTGCCCAACTCACCTGGACCAGCCCGCACCGCACCTTGTTCATGTTCATGTCGGGCGGTGGTCTGGCGCACTCCATGTCGCGCCGCACCATGGACCGCCTGCGCGCCCTGGGGCTGATCCGGTTGGTCTCCGACGGGCGCGTAATTGACAACGCGCTCGACGCCGTGGCCCAGACTGCCCTTCGCAATGAGATGGATAAACCAGTCGATCCGCAATGATTGCAGCGCCGATGCCGCGCCGGCGGCACGCGCAGTCGATAATGTGGCCTTTTCCTCAGAATAATTAGCACCCCATGGCCCAATACGTATTTACGATGAACAAGGTCGGCAAGATCGTGCCGCCCAAACGGCAGATTCTCAAAGACGTCTCGCTGAGTTTCTTTCCCGGCGCCAAGATTGGCGTGCTCGGGGTCAACGGGTCGGGTAAATCGACGCTGCTCAAGATCATGGCTGGTCTGGACACCGAGATCCAGGGCGAAGCCACCCCCATGCCGGGTCTCAACATCGGCTACCTGCCGCAAGAGCCAAAGCTCAACCCCGAGCACACCGTGCGCGAAAGCATCGAAGACGGCATGGGCGAAGTGTTTGCCGCCAAAGCCAAACTCGAAGCCGTCTATACCGCCTATGGCGAACCCGACGCCGACTTTGACGCACTGGCGGCCGAGCAGGCGCGCCTGGAAGCCATCATTGCCTCGGCCGGTACCGATTCCGAGCACCAACTCGAAATTGCCGCCGACGCGCTGCGCCTGCCGCCCTGGGACGCCAAGATCGGCGTGCTCTCGGGTGGTGAAAAGCGTCGTGTGGCGCTGTGCCGCATGCTGCTGTCCAAGCCCGATATGCTGCTGCTGGACGAACCCACCAACCACCTGGACGCCGAATCGGTGGACTGGTTGGAGCAGTTCCTGCAGCGTTTCTCGGGCACCGTGGTGGCCATCACCCACGACCGCTACTTTCTGGACAACGCCGCCGAGTGGATTCTGGAACTCGACCGCGGCCAGGGCATTCCCTGGAAGGGCAACTACAGCTCCTGGCTCGACCAGAAGGGCGAACGCCTGGCGCAGGAGCAAAAGGGCGAAGAGGCCCGCGCCAAGGCGCTGAAGAAAGAACTGGAGTGGGTGCGCCAGAACCCCAAGGCGCGCCAGGCCAAGAGCAAGTCGCGGATTGCGCGCTTTGAGGAACTGTCGGATTTCGAATACCAAAAGCGCGTAGAAACCAATGAGATTTTCATCCCGGTGGCCGAGCGCCTGGGCAGCCAGGTGATCGAATTCCGTGGCGTGACCAAGTCCTTTGGCGACCGCGTGCTGATCGACAACCTGAGCTTTTCCATTCCGGCTGGGGCCATCATCGGCATCATCGGCCCCAACGGTGCAGGTAAGTCGACGCTGTTCAAGCTCATCGCCGGCAAGGAGCAACCCGATTCAGGCGAGGTGGTGATTGGCTCGACCGTGCGCATGGCGTTTGTGGACCAGAGCCGCGACGCACTGGCCAACGAAAAAACGGTGTGGGAAGACGTTTCGGGTGGTCTGGACATTCTCAACGTGGGCAAGTTCCAGATGCCCAGCCGCGCCTACTGCGGGCGCTTCAACTTCAACGGCGGTGACCAGCAAAAGCGCGTGGGCACGCTCTCGGGCGGCGAGCGCGGGCGGCTGCACCTGGCCAAGACGCTGATTGCCGGCGGCAATGTGCTGATGCTTGACGAGCCGTCCAACGACCTCGACGTGGAAACCCTGCGCGCGCTCGAAGACGCGCTGCTGGAGTTTGCCGGTTCGGTCATGGTGATCAGCCACGACCGCTGGTTCCTGGACCGCATTGCCACCCACATTCTGGCAGCCGAAGGCGACAGCCAGTGGACGTTCTTTGACGGAAACTACCAGGAATACGAGGCCGACAAGAAGCGCCGTCTGGGTGAGGAAGGTGCCAAGCCCAAGCGCATGCGCTTCAAGGCGCTCAAGTAACAACCTGCTTTCGGACGCTTCGCCATGGCAACACGACTTTCCCCTGAAAACGCCCAGTCGATTCTGCGCGCCACGCTGCAGGAAGCAGCGGCGCGCGGCGACTTCGCCATGGGCAAGATGGTGGCAGCGGCGCGGCTTTCGCT
>CAIPBW010000102.1 GCA_903863395.1 uncultured beta proteobacterium | reverse complement strand
GGCCCAGTGGCGCAGGCGAACCTCGGCATCGACCCGGCGCTGGGCCCGGATGGTCTGGGCACGCAACGCGCGTGTTTCGTCGATCCAATCGCCCTGGCAGTCGCCATAGACGCCGCTGGTGGAGCCGTACACCAGACTTTTGGGCGCGCTACGGCGCAACAGCGCAGCGGCCAGATCACGCGTGCGCTGATCGGTCAGCCCGGCGTTGGTGGGTGGTGCCAGATGCAGCACCCGGGTTGCCAGACCGGCCAGGCGCTTCAAGCTGTGCGGCGCATCCAGGTCGCCCAGCAGCGGCGTGATACCCGCCGCACGCAGGGCATCGCAGCGCGCGGCACTGGAGGTCAGCGCAAGCACGCGCACGCGCTTGCCCAGCAAGGCACGCGCGCGCAGCCCGATGTCGCCACAGCCAACGATCAGCACGCGCTCGCGCCGAAAGCGCGCAGGCAAGGCACTCAGAGGGCTGTGAATTGAAGGCAAAATTACGGTCTCGCTTGATCGAAAACGCTAGGATAACCACAAGATGACCACCACCGACGCCCCAAAGGGCGCATTCCACGTCAGCGTGCAGCCCAGTGGCCGCAGTTTTGACACCCTGCCCGACGAGTCCGTGCTGAGTGGCGCCATACGCCAAGGCGTGGGTTTGCCCTATGGCTGCAAGGACGGCGTCTGCGGCTCGTGCAAGTGCAAACTGCTCTCGGGCCAGGTGCACATGGACAACTACCAGGAGAAGGCGCTTAGCGCCGCAGAACAGGCCAGCGGCATCATCCTGACCTGCCGCGCCCAACCCGAGTCGGACCTGGTGCTGGAGTCGCGCCAGGTCACCGAAGTGGGAGCGCTGCCGATCAAGAAGATGCCGGTACGCGTGACTTCGCTCACGCGCAAATCCGACGATGTGATGCTGATGCAACTGCAACTGCCCGCCAACGACAGCTTTGCCTACCGCGCCGGCCAATACGTCGAATTCATCCTGCGCGACGGACTGCGCCGCAGCTACTCCATGGCCAGTGCGGCCACGGGCAACACCCTGGAATTGCACATTCGCCACCTGCCCGGCGGCGTGTTTACCGATCAGGTTTTTGGCAGCATGAAAGAGCGCGACATTCTGCGCATTGAAGGGCCGTTTGGCAGCTTCTACCTGCGCGAAGACTCCAGTAAGCCCATCATCCTGCTGGCCTCGGGCACCGGTTTTGCGCCGGTGAAGGCGCTGCTGGAGCACATGCAACAGAAAGCCATCACGCGCCCCACCACCTTGTACTGGGGCGGCCGACGTCCGTCCGACCTGTACCAGCAAGACTGGATCGAGGCGCAACTCCCGGCCATGCCGCATCTGCACTACGTGCCGGTGGTCTCGGACGCGCTGGCACAAGACCATTGGAGCGGGCGAACCGGCTTTGTGCACCGCGCCGTGCTGCAAGACTTTGCTGACCTGAGCGGCCACCAGGTCTACGCCTGCGGCGCGCCGATCGTGATCGACTCCGCCCGCGCCGACTTCACGGCCTTGGTGAAGTTACCGCCCGACGAGTTTTTTGCTGACGCATTTACGTCTGCGGCGGATCGGGTGTAGATCGCGCGGTTGGTACCCACCACGCAAATGGGATGGTGGATTGGGCGTACGGGCGGCGGCCCCATTCGCCGTTGCAACAGGGCTTGAGTGCCAATCGCGGTTGAGGCAGGTGTCTTTCTCCGGCAAATCCGGTGCCCTGGGGTCAGAGCCCGATTTCGTTCTTTGCTTCTTGTCTCCGGCCAGACCCTCGTCCTGAATCGGGATCCGACCCCACTGCCCCTCACTGGCGAAAAAGGGTAGCGTCCCCTTTTCGCCCTTTTCGCTCCCTTTTCGCTCTATTCGCCGAGATAGGCGGCGCGGACTTTGGGGTCGTTGAGCATTTGCTTGGCGTCGCCGTTCATGGTGATGATGCCTGACTCCATCACGTAGCCGCGGTTGGCGATGCCCAGGGCGCGGCTGGCGTTTTGTTCCACCAACAGCACCGTCACGCCTTGGGCGTAGACGTCGCGCACCACCTCGAAAATCTTGTCCACCATCAGCGGCGACAAGCCCATCGAGGGCTCATCGAGCAGCAGCACCTTGGGGCGGCTCATCAACGCGCGGCCCATGGCCAGCATTTGCTGTTCGCCGCCGGACATGGTGCCAGCCAACTGGTCGCGCCGCTCCTTGAGGCGCGGGAAGATCGAGAACACTTTGTCGATATCGTCGGCAACGCCTTGCGCGTCGTCGCGGATGTAGGCACCCATCTGCAGGTTTTCCAGAATCGACATGCGGGTAAACACGCCACGCCCTTCGGGCACCATGGCCAGACCCTGCTTGACCAGATCCCAGGGGCCTTGGCCACGGATGCTGTGGCCCATGTATTCGATGTCACCGGCGTTGATCGGCAGCGTGCCGGTGATGGCCTTCATGGTGGTGGTCTTGCCAGCGCCATTGGAGCCGATGAGCGAAACCAGTTCGCCTTCGTGCACTTCGAAATCGACGCCTTTGACCGCCTGAATGCCGCCATAGGACACCTTCAAGCCGGTTACTTTGAGCAATGTTTTGGTTGTCATAGTTCTGTTCCTAGTGGCCGCTGGTGCCCAGGTAGGCTTCAATCACCTTCTCGTCGCGCTGCACGTCGGCGGGCGTGCCCTCGGCAATCTGCTTGCCGTAGTCGAGCACGGTGACGCGGTCGCACAGGCCCATCACCAGTTTCACGTCGTGCTCGATCAGCAGGATGGTGCGGTTGTCGTTGCGGATGCGGTCGATCAGTTCGCGCAGCATCACTTTTTCGGTGGCGTTCATGCCGGCAGCGGGTTCGTCCAGCGCGATCAGTTGCGGGTCGGTCGCCAGGGCACGCGCGATTTCCAGACGCCGCTGGTCACCATAGCTCAGGGTGCGCGCCTTGTAGTCGGCAAAGCGGCCAATGCCGACGTAGTCCAGCAGTTCGTGCGCACGTGCGGCGATCTCGGCCTCTTCGGTCTTGAAGCCCGAGGTGCGGAAGATCGCCCCGATCAGGCCCGAATGGGTGCGGATGTGGCGCCCCACCATCACGTTCTCCAGCGCCGTCATTTCGGCAAACAGGCGGATGTTCTGGAAGGTGCGCGCAATACCGGCTTTGGCCACTTCGTGCACGGCCGTGGGTTGGTAGGGCTTGCCCGCGAGTTCAAAGCTGCCGCTGTCGGGCGTGTAAAGACCCGTGAGCACGTTGAAGAAGGTGGTCTTGCCAGCGCCATTGGGGCCGATCAAGCCATAGACCTGGCCGCGCTGGATCTTGATTCCGACATCGCTCAAGGCCTGCAAACCGCCGAAACGCTTGGACACGCCTGCGACGTTAAGTACTGTATCTGTCATGTTGGTTCCATTGAGTTGGGGACAACACGGTCAACCCATGAGTTGACCTGTCAGTCTGCCGGTTTCAGCCTTTGATGGTTTGCAACGACTTGCCGTGTTCGGGCGATGGCCACAGCCCACGCGGGCGCACCAGCATGACGCTGATCATGGCCAGGGCAATCAGCAGTTGGCGCAGGATGGACGCATCGAGTCGCCCGCCCGACATTTCCTGCAAGGGACCCGCCACATAACGCAGCACCTCGGGCAAGGCCGAGAGCAGCACTGCGCCCAAAATCACCCCGGGCAGGTGCCCCACGCCACCGAGCACCACCATGGCGACGATCATCACCGACTCCATCAGGCTGAAAGACTCGGGCGAGATAAAGCCCTGGAAGGCGGCAAACATCGCGCCCGACACGCCACCAAACGTGGCACCCATGCCAAACGCCAGCAGCTTGAGGTTGCGAGTGTTGATACCCATGGCCTTGGCGGCGATTTCGTCCTCGCGGATGGCCATCCAGGCGCGCCCTACGCGCGATAGTTCGAGGCGGTGGCAAACCACCACGCTCACCACCACCAGCGCCAGGAACAGGTAGTAGTAGAGCGACACCGAGGCGATCTCAAAACCATCGATCACCAGTTTCTTGCCCAGATCAAGTCCGAAGAAGTGCAGCGAGTCAATCTGGTTGACCCCCTTGGGGCCATTGGTGATATTGATCGGGTTGTCCAGGTTGTTGAGGAACACCCGGATGATTTCGCCAAAGCCCAGGGTCACAATCGCCAGGTAGTCGCCGCGCAGACGCAAGGTGGGCGCACCCAACAGCACGCCAAACACTCCCGCCAGCGCCGCAGCCATTGGCAGCACCAGCCACAGCGGCATGTGCAGACCGTCCGGAAACATGGCCGCAATCGCCGGAAAGGCTTCGGTCAACTGCGGAGACGCCGACAGGCCGAATATGTAGGCGCCGATGGCGTAGAAAGCCACATAGCCCAGATCGAGCAGACCGGCATAGCCGACCACGATGTTCAAGCCCAGCGACAGCAGCACATAGAGCAGCGCCATATCGGCAATGCGCACCCAGGCGTTGCCAAAATTTTGCAGCAGCAGCGGCAGCACCAGCAGACCGACGGCGGCAGCCAGGAAGGCAAAGATTTTTTGTGATGGTTTCATGGCATCAATCTCCTTATGCGCGATCGGCCACGCGTTCGCCCAGCAGTCCCGAGGGTCGCAGGGTCAACACCACGATCAGCACAATAAACGCAAAGATGTCGGAATAGTGGCTGCCCAGCACGCCACCCGTGAGCGCGCCGATGTAGCCCGCACCGATGGACTCGATCAGGCCCAGCAGAATCGCCCCGACCACGGCACCGGCCAGGTTACCAATGCCGCCGAATACCGCCGCCGTAAAGGCTTTCAGCCCGGGCAAAAAGCCCATCGCATGTTGGGCAGTGCCGTAGTTGGAGGCGTACATCACGCCGGCAATGGCGGCCAGCACCGCGCCAATGATGAAGGTGGCCGAAATCACGCGATCGGGCTTGACCCCCATGAGCGCAGCCACACGCGGGTTTTCGGCCGTGGCACGCATGGCGCGCCCGAGCTTGGTGTAGTTGACCAGCCACATCAGCACCGCCAGCGAAGCCGCCGTCAGGCCCAAAATCATCAACTGGGTGGGAGTGATCACGGCACCGCCAATGTCAAACGGGGTATTGGGCAACAGAGTGGGGTAGGACTTGTTGTTGGGTTTCCAGATGATCATCGCCAGCGACTGCAGCAGCGTGGACATGCCAATGGCAGTAATCAGCGGCGCCAGCTTGGGGCTGTTGCGCAGCGGCCGGTAGGCGACCTTCTCGATCGTGAAATTGAGCGCCGCGGCCACCACACAGGAGATCACCAGGGCAATGAATAGCACCACGTAGCCGGGCAGATCGGGGGAGGATTCGCGCATCAGCCCAATGAGGGTCCAACTGGTCAGGGCCCCGACCATCATCACTTCGCCGTGGGCGAAATTGATCAGGTTGATGATGCCGTACACCATGGTGTAGCCCAGCGCAATCAGCGCGTACATGCTACCCAACACCAGACCGTTGATGATCTGTTGCAGCAAAATATCCATACAAAGCTACTCCGATTTGTGACCGGCGCCTAGGCCAAAAAAGGGACGGATTCCGATTATTGGCGCACGGCACGGCCTTGTGGGCTGTCCCCGTTTTTCAACGTTCGCCAATGGGTTGCGTCGGCGAACTGGTGCCGGGATTGTACCGAAGCTGCCTGCCCATTTTGGAAAGCCCGCAGTCCGGGTATACCCTGTTGCATTGCCGCGCTGGTGGCTAGGCGCCGGTACTGCGCACCTGGTCATTGGCGGCGCGCAACGCGCGCAATTTCTCCGCAATGCGGATCTCCAAACCGCGCTCCACCGGGTGGTAAAAATGCTGGCCTTCCAACCCTTCTGGCAGGTAAGTCTCACCGGCGGCAAAGCCTTGCGGCTCGTCGTGGGCGTAACGGTAGTCCTTGCCGTAATCGAGCTTCTTCATCAATTGCGTCGGCGCGTTGCGCAGGTGCAGCGGCACCGGCCGCGTCGCGTCGCCCTTGACCAGTGCACGCACGGCGTTAAAGGCCCGGTACACCGCGTTGGACTTGGGTGCCACCGCCAGGTACACCACGCACTCGGCCAGGGCTAGCTCGCCCTCCGGGCTGCCCAGGCGCTCGTAGACTTGCGCCGCGTCCAGCGCCAGGTGCAGCGCGCGCGGGTCGGCCAGCCCAATGTCTTCGCTGGCCATGCGAATCAGGCGCCGCGCCATGTAGCGCGGATCGGCCCCGCCGTCGAGCATGCGAACAAACCAATAAAGCGCAGCGTCCGGGTCCGACCCCCGCACCGACTTGTGCAACGCGCTGATGGTGTCGTAAAACTGCTCGCCCCCCTTGTCGTAGCGACGCAGGCGCTCGCCCAGCACCTTGAGCAGCCAGGCGTCGCTGATCACCTCCTGGCGCTCCTGGCGCACCGCCACGGTGAGCGTCTCCAGGGTGTTGAGCAAGCGCCGCGCGTCACCGTCGGCGTAGGCAATCAGGCGCTCTGCTGCAACTGGCTCGATCGCGGGCAATGCCTGCTCTACCAGCGCTGCGTCGATGATTTTCTGCAGATCCGACGCGCTCAAGGGTTGCAGCACGTACACCGTGGCGCGCGACAACAGCGCCGAGTTGACCTCGAACGACGGGTTCTCGGTGGTTGCGCCGATAAAGGTGAACAGGCCGCTTTCCACGTGCGGCAAAAAGGCGTCCTGCTGGCTCTTGTTGAAGCGGTGCACCTCGTCCACAAACACGATGGTGTGGCGCTGCTCCAGACCGGCGCGCGCCTGCTGCGCCTGCTCCACCGCCTCGCGAATGTCCTTGATGCCGCCCAGCACCGCGCTGATGGTGATGAAGTTGGCATCAAACGCATCGGCCATCAGGCGCGCAATCGTGGTCTTGCCGACACCGGGCGGCCCCCACAGGATGCAGCTATGCGGCTGCCCCGACTCAAACGCCAGCCGCAGCGCCATGCCTTCGCCCAGCAGGTGCTGCTGGCCGATGACCTCGCCCACATGGCGCGGGCGCATGCGTTCGGCCAGGGGTCGGTAGGCGGGAGAGGCAGACGGGGCCATGGCGGGGACAATTTTGCAGGGAGTTGCAGACCAGTGTACGGCATGGTTCAATCCCCCCCTGGCGCAGCCTCGTCGGGAATTTTCAACGCAGCCCACTTGAAAGGAAGTCCATGATCATCTCGCTCATCAACCGCTCCAAGACGCTGCCCGACGCCCAGGTGCAGGACGTGATCCGCGCCATCAACCGCCAGTTGAAGGAGGACTTTGAGCCCTATTGGAGTTTTGGTGCCACGCTGCGCCTGGAAGGCCCCACCGGCAAGCGCCTAAGCATCCAGTCCAACGCCGACATGCGCGGCGACGCGGTGCTGTACCTGGTGGACGGCACTAACGCCCTGGAGGCCACCGGCTGGCATTTGGCCAACTTGCGCGACATCCCTTACGGTATTGTGTTTCTGGGCTTGTGCGAAAAAATGAACGAGCCTTGGTCGATCACGCTCTCGCACGAAGCCCTGGAACTGGTGGGCGACCCGATGTGCAACCTGCTGGTGGAGGGCAACCATCCGTTTGACCGGCGTCGGCGCGTGTTTCACCTGTTTGAAATGTGCGATGCAGTGCAGGCTGAAACCTACACCATTGACGGCGTGGCGGTGTCCAACTTCGTGCTCCCAAGCTACTTCAGCCTGGGCGAGCAGGAGGGTCGACGCAACGACTTTCTTGGCACCGTGCACAACGGCAAGACGCTCTTGTCCTTTGGCATGAACCCGGGCGCTTACCTCAACATTTACGACCCCAAGACCGGCAAATGGAGCCAGCCCGAGCCCCAGGACGACAGCGTGGCGCGCGCGCGCAAGCGCCAAAAGGCACTGGTCAAGGCCGGCCGGGGCTACCGGCGCATCCACCCGGGCAGCTAAGCCCCAACCGATGTCACTGGAAGAAGATCAACTCGAAGCAGCGATTGCCGCGCTGGAGGGCCAGCGTGCCCTGCTGGGCGACGCGCTGGTGGAAGCCGCGCTGGGCCCCATGCGTGCGCGCCTGGCAAGCTTGTCTGCGGTGCAGGAGCGCAAGTACGTCACCATCCTGTTTCTCGACGTGGTGGGCTCCACGACGCTGAGCCAAAAGCTCGACCCCGAAGACGTGCACCTGGTGATGGACGACGCGCTGCACCATTGCACGCAAATCATCACCGCGCACCAGGGCCGGGTCTTGAAATACGCCGGCGACAGCGTGCTGGCGGTGTTTGGTGCCGACGAGGCGCTCGAAGACGACGCCGAGCGCGCGGTGCTGGCGGGATTGATTCTGCTGGAAGTGGGTCG
>CAIPBW010000101.1 GCA_903863395.1 uncultured beta proteobacterium | reverse complement strand
TGGTGCTACCGCGATGCCTGCTGCGGCCTTACCCAGCCCGCGCAGGCGCACACTGAGCTCCTGGTCAATTTCTTCGGCAACGATGGACGCGGTGGAGAACTGCTGCTCGCCCAGCAGTTGCTGCAAGTCGTCGCGCAGCATGCGGTTGGTAAACAACGCCAGCGACCAGATGCTGAGCGCAAAAATCACCAGCGAAACCAGGGTGACGCGGGTGTTGAGCGACCGGTCGGGAAGCAGTTTGACTTTCATGCCCTGCGGCCCCGGCTTGCGGGTTGGTTAGTCCAGCGCCGACACCAACCCGGCGCGCATGGCGTAGCGCACCAGCCCGGCGACTTCGTGGATGTCGAGTTGCTTCATAAGTTGCGTGCGGTGGGTTTCGACGGTTTTTACCGACAGGTCCAGGCGGCGCGCAATCTCCTTGGTGCTGTGGCCTTCGGCAATCAACTGCAGCACCTCGCGCTGGCGTGGCGTGAGCAGGTCTTCGGGTTGGTCGTCGCTGCGCAGGCGTTGCACATAGTCGCTCACCACGCCCTTGGACACCGCCGGGCTGAGGTAGGTTTCGCCGCACAGCACGGCTTTGAGTGCGAGTTCGAGTTCCAACGGTGCCGAGTCCTTGAGCAAATAGGCCACCGCGCCTTGGCGCAGCGCTTGGCGCACGTACTCGGCGTTTTGGTGCATCGACAAAATCAGCACGCGCACGCCGGGCAGCGCCTTGACGATGCGCCCGGTGGCCTCGATGCCGTTGAGCCCGGGCATGGCGATGTCCATCAGCACCACCTGGGGCTGCAGTTTTTCTGCCATCTCCAGCAGCTCCAGCCCATCGCTGGCTTCGCCCACTACCTCGATGTCGGGCAGCGATTCGAGCAGCTTGCGCAAACCGGCGCGCACCAGGGTGTGGTCATCGGCCAGCAGGACTCGCACAGTGTTCACGTTGTCTCCTCATGTATGCGCCAGGGGCAAACCATCCGTACCGTGGCACCAGCTCCGGGCGACGACTCGATGGCGAGCTGCCCGCCAACGAGGGTGGCGCGCTCCTGCATGCCCAGCACGCCGGTGCTGTTGCCCGCCAGGGCGCGCACCTGCATGTCGTCTTGGTTGAAGCCGCAGCCGTCGTCCGAAATGCGCAGCATCAAAAAATCGCCCTCGCGCTCCAGCCGGATATCGACCTGGGTTGCGTGTGCGTGGCGCGCGATGTTGGTCAGCGCCTCCTGCACGATGCGAAAGCAGGCGGTCTCAATATCCGGTGCCAAGCGTGATTGTGACCGGACATGGTGAAACTTGACGGCAAAGCCGCTGCGCGTGGCGCTTTGCTCGGTGATCCACTGCAAGGCGGCGGCCAGGCCCAGGTCATCAAGCATCGACGGGCGCAGCGTGGTGGCCAGGCGGCGTACCTGCTGCAGGGCGTCTTCCACAATGCGGATGTTCTCCCGGTGCAAGTCCTCGCGCGACTGGTCGGTGAGGCGCTCGCTGAGCTGCAGGTTGATCTTGATGGCCGTGAGCGACTGGCCCAACTCGTCGTGCAGTTCAATCGCCACGCGCCGGCGCTCCATTTCCTGCACTTCCAGTACCCGGCGCGACAGCGCTTTGAGCTGCCGGGTGGTGTTGAGCAGACGGGTTTCGGCCTGGTGCTTGTACAAGGCCATCGCCAGCGTGGTGCTGAGTTCGCGCTCGGTAAAGGGTTTGAGGATGTAGCCAAAGGGTTCGGTGAGCTTGGCACGCTGCAAGATCTCGTCGGCCGAAAAAGCGGTGATGAATACCACCGGCAAATGCAGCTTGGCGCGAATGCTGTCTGCTGCCGAGATGCCGTCTTCCTGTCCGCCCAACTGGATGTCCATCAGCACCAGATCGGGCAAAGTTTCCTCGGCCAGCGCCAGCGCTTGGCGCGCGTTGGTTGCAATGCCCACCGATTCATAGCCCAGAGACTGCAATTGCATGGCAATATCCCGGGCGACAATGGCTTCGTCTTCTACGATCAGAATCCTTGGCGGCTTGCTCGGTACTGGCATGGGTCGGGCTCCGTGTGATGGAGTTGCAGCTTAACCTATGTCAAAGTTTTCATAGAACCTGAACATGGCTCAGGCATACTAGGGTTTTCCCGTAGACAATCGGGCCTACCAAAAGGAGAGTTGGACAATGAACATGACGCCCACCGAAGAAGTCGTTGAAAACGTCACCTATGACGAATTGTTTGTTGGCCAGAGCGCGCGCCTGCTGCGCACGCTGACGCTGGCAGACATTCAGGCCTTTGCCGCCGTTTCGGGCGACACCAACCCGGCCCACCTCGACCCGGACTACGCCAACGCATCGCTAACCCACGGCGTGGTGGCGCACGGCATGTGGAGCGGCGCGCTGATTTCAGCGCTGTTGGGCACCCAGTTCCCGGGTGCCGGAACCATTTACCTGGAGCAGATGCTGCGCTTTACCAAGCCGGTGCGCGTGGGCGATACCCTGGCCGTGACGGTGACGGTGCTGAGCAAGGACGACGCCAAAAAAATTGTTGAGCTCGATTGCCAAGTCGTCAACCAGAAGGGCGACCGCGTGCTCTACGGCACGGCGCGGGTGTTAGCACCCACGCACAAGGTGCGCCTGCCCAGGATTCATGCGCCCCACATCCAACTGTTTGACCCCGAAGCACGCTTCAAGGACCTGCTGGCCATGGGTGCCGACATGGAAGCCGTGCGTTGCGCCGTGGTGCACCCCTGCGACATCGGCTCGCTCAGTGGTGCCATGGATGCGGCGCGCTATGGGCTGCTGATTCCGGTGCTCATCGGGCCGCAAGACCGTATCCGGCTTCTGGCCGAAGAGGGCGGGATTGACTTGAGCGGCGTGGAGATCATCTCGGTCGAGCACAGCCATGCGGCCGCAGAAAAGGCCGCCGAACTGGCCGCCAGCGGCAACGTGGAGGTGCTGATGAAGGGCAGTCTGCACACCGATGAGATGATTCACGCCGTGCTCAAGCAGGCCAAGCTACGCACCGGGCGGCGCATGTCGCACGTGTTCCGCTTTGACGTGCCGCTGTACAGCAAGCCGCTGTTGATTACCGATGCTGCGCTCAACATCCACCCCACCCTGGCGGAAAAAGTGGACATCATCCAGAACGCCATCGACTTTGCCCGCATCATGGGCGTTGATGAGCCCAAGGTGGCGATTCTCTCGGCGGTGGAAACCGTCAACCCCAACATCCCCTCAACCCTGGACGCGGCCGCATTGTGCAAGATGGCCGAGCGCGGGCAGATCACCGGCGGCATTCTCGACGGCCCGCTGGCGTTTGACAACGCCATCTCCAGCGAGGCGGCCGAAATCAAGCACATTCAATCGGTGGTGGCCGGCCACGCCGACATTCTGGCCGTGCCCGATCTGGAAAGCGGAAACATGCTGGCCAAGCAGCTCGAATACCTGGCCGGTGCCTCCGGCTCGGGCCTGGTGCTGGGCGCGCGCGTTCCAATTGCGCTGACCAGCCGCGCCGATGGCCCCATGAACCGGGTAGCCTCTGCCTTGCTGGCCAAGCTGGCAGCCCACCATGCGCGGCGCGCCCAGAGCCGCGCGCTGCGCAAGTAAGTTACACCGGAACATTTCCATGGCTATTCTTGCTGTCAACGCGGGCTCGTCCACGCTCAAGTTTTCTCTGCACCCGCTGCAATCAGGGCAGGTGCTGCAAAGTGTCCTGAGCGGCAATATCCAGGGGCTCGAACCCTCCGGAACGCCCGAAATGGGTTGGACCTTTGAGGGGCAATCCAACAAGCGCGTACTGGCACGCGGCCAGGGCGACCCGTTCAAACAGGCGCTGCTGAGCCTGCGCGAATTGCTGGCCAACGAGGTTGGTGTGCCCGCGATAGAGGCCGTGGCGCACCGCGTGGTGCACGGCGGCCAGAGCTTTCGCGCCAGCGTCATCGTCACCGACGAGGTGCTCGCGCAACTGAGTCAACTCAACTCACTGGCCCCACTGCACCAGCCGCACAACCTGGAGGGCGTGCGCGCCTTTATGGCGGCGTTTCCGCAGTTGCCCCAGGTGGCGTGCTTTGACACCGCCTTTCACGCCAGCCTGGCCGAAGTGGACTATGCCTTTGCCCTGCCGCAGACGCTTGCGGAGCAAGGCGTGCGCCGCTACGGATTTCACGGGCTGTCGTACCAGTTCATCATGGACACACTGCAGGAGCGCAGCGCACGGGCCAACGAGCGCGTGCTGATGGCGCACCTGGGCAACGGCGCCAGCCTGTGCGCGGCCAAAGGGGGGCGCAGTTGCGCTACCACGATGGGCTTTTCTGCACTCGACGGCTTGATGATGGGTACGCGCACCGGCGCGCTCGACGCTGGTGTGCTGCTGTATCTTCTGGAACAAGGCTGGGACCACGACCGCCTGCAAAACCTGCTCTACAAGCAAAGCGGGCTGTTGGGCGTATCGGGCATTTCGGCCGACATGCGCCGCCTGCGCGCCGATGGCAGCGTTGCGGCGCGCAAGGCGATTGCCATGTTTACGCACCGCGTGGTGCGCGAGTCTGGGGCGCTGGTGGCCTGCCTGGGCGGCCTGGATGTGCTGGCCTTTAGCGGCGGCATTGGCGAGCACGACGCAGCGCTGCGCGCCGACGCCTGCGCCGCTTTGGCCTATCTGGGCGTGAAGATCGACGAAGACATCAACCAGCAAGCCGTGGGCGACACCGTCATGGCGATCCACCACGCCAGCAGCGCGGTGGAAGTCTGGGTCATCCCCACCGACGAAGGCCGCGTCGCCGCACGCGAAGCCGCAGCACTGCTGGGCTAGCCCAGCCTAACGCATCCGCTGGGCTGTCACTGCGAGGAGCGAAGCGACGCGGCAGTCCATGCAGGCATGAAGTCATGGATCGCCACGCTTCGCTCGCGATGACGAAAAGGAACATGGATCGCCACGGCCTGACGGCCTCGCGATGACC
>CAIPBW010000100.1 GCA_903863395.1 uncultured beta proteobacterium | reverse complement strand
ATCGCGACAGGCGTGGTGGCCCGGCGGGCGGATCGAGCAAAAGGCGTTTTCCAGTTCGCCGGCCAGCACCGCGTCGGTAGCGGCAATCACCGCACCGGCCGAACGCAGCGCAGCGTCCCAGGTATGCACATTGATCGAGGTATCGGGATCGATCTGCGCATGGGTGGGGCCACCGGCTTCAATTTCTTCGCGCAGACCGTCGGTCAAGCCACGCAGCGCCGCCACGTGCATGCGCCCGTGTGCGAGTTCGATGTCGGCAACCGGTGCCTGGGGCGCTTCGCGCCGCTCCAGCGCGTCGCCCACGCCGCTGATCAGCAGTCGGTCTTCAATCGCGTCGAGCCGTTGCGGGCACTCGGGGTGTCCTCCCCCCATCTCGTGTTTGCGGCAATCGCCGTGGGTAAAGTATCCGGTCTTGTGGGCCAATGCACTCATGGTTCGAATATTTCAGGTAACGTTGTGTCATGGATGCACAACCAAAGCTTCAATTATTGCTTGACCAGCTTAACACGGTCATCGTTGGTAAAAACCCTCAGATCCAGGACTGCGTGGCCTGCCTGCTCGCTGGCGGCCACCTGCTCATCGACGACGTTCCGGGCGTGGGCAAGACCACGCTGGCGCACGCGCTGGCGCGCACCTTTGGCCTGCAGTTTTCGCGCGTGCAGTTCACCTCGGACCTGATGCCCAGCGACCTCTCCGGCGTGTCGATCTACGAGCGCGGCAAGGAGGCGTTTGTGTTCCACCCCGGCCCACTGTTTGCCCAGGTGCTGCTGGCCGACGAGATCAACCGCGCCAGCCCGCGCACGCAAAGCGCACTGCTGGAAGCCATGGAAGAAAAGCAGGTCTCCATCGAAGGCGAAACGCGCGCGCTGCCGACGCCGTTCTTTGTCATCGCCACGCAAAACCCGCTCGACCAGGTGGGCACCTACGCCCTGCCCGAGTCGCAGATGGACCGCTTTCTGATGCGTATCTCGCTGGGCTACCCGGACCGCGCTGCCGAGCGCGCGCTACTCACCGGTGCCGACCGGCGCGATCTGGTAGCGCAATTGCCCAGCCTGCTGACGGCGCAGGAGTTGCAGCAGTTGCAGCAACAGGTGCTGGCGGTGCATACCGCCGCACCGCTGCTGGACTACGTGCAGGACCTGATTGCCGCCACGCGCTCGGCGCAGTGGTTTGTGCAGGGCCTGAGCCCGCGCGCGGGCATTGCCATCGTGCGCGCGGCCAAGGCCCAGGCGCTGCTCAGCGGGCGCAACTACGTCGCCCCCGACGACGTGCAGGCCATCCTGCCGCAAACCATTGCGCACCGCCTGATCCCGACACTGGACAGCGGGCGCGGTGCAGTCGAGCAGGTGCGTGCCATGGTGCAGGGTGTGCCGCTGCCGTGAAGCTGCCCGGGGTGCAGTTGCTGCAACGCCGTTTTCAGGCGTGGTTTGAGTCACGCCTGAGTCGGCGCGACCGGCTGGAGCTGACCCAGCGCAACGTCTATATCCTGCCCACAGCGCCGGGCTTCATGCTCGCGCTCACGCTGCTGGTGCTGCTGGTGGCATCGATCAACTACCAGCTCAACCTGGGCTACCTGCTGACCTTCATGTTGACCGGCTGCGCGCTGGTGGCGATCTACGTATGCCACGCCACGCTGCTCGGGCTGACCCTGCATCTGGTTGCGCCCGAGGCGCAGTTTGCCGGCAGCGCTGTGCCGTTGGACATCCACCTGCACAGCACGCGGCGCGCCGTGCGCCACGGCATCGGCTTGGCGGTTTTTGGCAGTGGTCACTGGAGCTGGACCGACGTGCCCGCCCAAGGCAACGCGCTGGTACATGTAGCGTTTGTGCCGCCGCACCGGGGCCTGGTGGCACTGCCCACACTGACCGCCGAAACACGCTTTCCGCTGGGCACCTTCAGGGTCTGGACGGTATGGCGTCCAGCCGCCCAGGTGCTGGTGTACCCCGCACCCGAAGCACACGCGCCACCGCTGCCCGCCGGGCGCGAGCGCAGCGGCGGCGGTGCCACCGCACGTACCAGCCGCAGCACAGAGTTTGACGGTGTACGCCCCTACCGCCGGGGCGATGCGCTCAAGCAAGTGGTCTGGAAAAAAGTTGCCAAGACCGACCAACTGGTCAGCCGCGACGTGCCGCCCGCGCAGCGCCTGGAACTCTGGCTCGACCTGGCCGACTGCGCCAGCGGTTCGACGGCGGTGGGCTCTGCCACCTTGGAGCACAAGCTCTCGCGCCTGTGCGCCTGGGTGCTGCGCTGCGAGCAACTGGGCTTGCGCTACGGGCTGCGCCTGGGCACGCTCAGCCTGGGCCCGGCCGATGGTGCAAACCACAAGCGCGCCTGCCTGCAGGCGCTGGCACTGTACCAACCCCAAGGCTGACCATGTGGCACGCCCTGCGCACCCTGCCCCGCGACGCGCGTGACACCGTGTTTCTGCTGGGCGTGATCGCCTGGGTGATTGCGCCGCAGGTGGCCAACCTGCCGTGGTGGTGCAGCGCCATGGCGGCGGCCATATTGCTATGGCGCGCCACATTGGCCGTGCGCGGCCTGCCGCTACCCTCGCGCTGGTGGCTACTGGCCCTGTTGGTGCTGGCGGCAGCGCTCACCTTCTACAGCCACCGCACCCTGCTTGGGCGCGACGCCGGAGTGACCTTGATCGTGGTACTGCTGGCGCTCAAGACGCTGGAGTTGCGCGCCCAACGCGACGCCTTTGTGGTGTTCTTTCTGGGCTTTTTTACGCTGCTGAGCAACTTCTTTTTCTCGCAAAGCCTGCTCACCGCGTTTGCCATGCTGGTGGGGCTGCTGGGGCTGCTTACGGCGCTGGTCAACAGCCATATGCCGGTAGGGCGCCCGCCGCTGTTGCGGGCGGCGCGCATGGCCGGTGCCATGGTGCTGCTGGGCGCGCCGGTGATGGTGGTGCTGTTTGTGCTGTTCCCGCGCCTGGCGCCGCTGTGGGGCTTGCCCTCAGACGCATTGAGCGGGCGCAGTGGCTTGAGCGAAAGCATGCAGGTGGGCAGCATTGCGCGCCTTGCCTTGGACAGCAGCATCGCCCTGCGTGTGCGCTTTGAAGGGCGCTCCCCGCCCCAGCGCGACCTGTACTTTCGCGGGCCGGTGCTCTCCAGCTTTGATGGCAGGCAGTGGCTGCCGCTGCGCTCGGCCTTGCCCGCTGCACAGCGCCTGGCCGCCGATCTGAAAGTGCAAGGCGAAGCGCTGGACTACGAGGTCACGCTTGAACCCAACAACCACCCCTGGGTGTTGGTGCTGGACGCCACACCCGACAAGCCCAACCTGCGCGGCTACAGCGCGACCCAGTCGGCAGAGTTGCAGTGGGTGGCCGACCGCCCGATTACCGAACTGGTGCGCTACCGTGCGCGCAGCTACACCACGTTTAGCCACGGTCCGCTGCGTGCAGTCTTCCCCTTGCAGGACTACCTGGAACTGCCCCCGGGCCTGAACCCGCGCACGCTCGCGCTGGCGGCCGAACTGCGCGCCCAGGCACCGCCGGGCAGCACCAGCCCTGCCGCGCTGGTGCAGGCTGCGCTGGAGCGCCTGCGCAGCGGCGGCTACCGCTACACGCTGGAGCCGGGCGTGTTTGGCCGCCACAGCGCCGACGAGTTCTGGTTTGAGCGCAGGGAGGGCTTTTGCGAACACATTGCCTCGTCGTTTGTGGTGCTGATGCGCGGCCTGGGCATTCCTGCGCGCGTGGTTACCGGTTACCAGGGTGGCGAGCCCAACGCGCTCGACGGCTACTGGACCGTGCGCCAAAGCGACGCCCACGCCTGGACCGAAGTCTGGATTGCCGCGCAAGGCTGGGTGCGCGTGGACCCCACCGCTGCCGTGGCACCGGCGCGCACCGGCAGCCTGCTGCGGCTGGAGCCTGCAGGCACCGCCATCGGGCAAATGCTGGCCTCGGTCAGCCCGCAATTTGCCCTCAACCTGCGCGCCCTGTGGGACGCTGCCAACAACGGCTGGAACCAGTGGGTGCTGAACTACTCGCAGTCGCGCCAGTTGGACTTGCTGCGCAACATCGGCTTTAGCTCGCCGAGTTGGGAAGACCTGGGCTATGTGCTCATCGGCATCGTGGTGCTGTCTGCGCTGCTGGGCGCGGCGTGGACGCAGTGGGAGCGCCAGCGCCAGGACCCCTGGTTGCGCCTGCTGCACCGTGCTGGCGCGCAACTGCGCCGCGCAGGCTGGAGCGTGCCCGACCATGCCGCGCCGCGCCAAATGGCACGCTTGCTGAGCGGCAACGCAAGCACGGCTGCCAGTGCCCGCGCGCCGCTGTGCGACTGGCTGCTGCGCATGGAGTCGTGGCGCTATGCCCCGCACGACGGCAGGCCGCAACTCGCTACACTGCAGCGAGAATTTGCCCAACTGCATTGGCCCCGGCCAGAACGCCCCACCAACCCATCGTGACCCCTTTCGCCACTTCGATTGCTTCCGCTTTGATAGCAGCCTGCGCTGGGTCGGTGTTTGCCGCCGCCCAGATCGACCAAAAGCCCGGGCACGCCAAGGCAGCGCCCACCAAGGCCAAGCCGCAGCCCCGTGCCCGGCTGCGGCACAAGGAGGTGGCAGGCCCGCTGTATGCCACCCGGCCTGAGGTGATGCAAGCGGCCGACGAGATCGCGCAACGCCTGCAGTTGGATGTGCAATGGGTACGCCATGCCATCGGCCAGGCACGCCTGCAACCCAGCGTGGTGCGCGCCATTGCCCCGCCGCCAGTAGGTACGCCCAAGAACTGGAACGTGTACCGCAGCCGCTTTATCGACCCGGCACGCATCCGCGCCGGGGTGCAGTTCTGGCAGACCAACCGCAGCGCGCTGGAGCGCGCCGAGCAGGAAACCGGTGTGCCAGCCGAAATCGTGGTCGGCATCGTTGGCGTGGAAACCATTTACGGCCAGCAGACCGGCAACTACCGGGTGATGGACGCGCTCACCACGCTCGCGTTTGACTTTCCCCCGGAGCACCCCAAGGCGAAAGAGCGCAGCGCGTTTTTCCGCTCTGAGCTGGAAGCGTTTTTGAAACTCACCCAGCGCACCGGCACCGACCCGCTGGCGCTGCGCGGCAGCTACGCCGGTGCCATGGGCTTGCCCCAGTTCATGCCCTCAAGCTGGGACAAATACGCCGTCGACTTTGACGGCGACGGCCGGGTGGACCTGTTTCTGAGCGCCGCCGACGTGATCGGCTCGGTGTCCAACTACTTCAAGGCGTTCTCGTGGCGGCGCGGTTGGGCTACGCACTACGCGCTGCAGTTTGACCCGGCCACGCTCGACCTGGCAACCCTGCGCGCACCCGACATCGTGCCCACCTTCACCCCCGCCACCATGACCGCGCTGGGCGTGCAACTCGACGCCGCAGGCCAACAGCACCCGGGCCTCTTGGCGCTGGTGGAACTGCAAAACGGCGACGCCGCCCCGCTCTACATCGCAGGCACCGAAAACTTCTACGCCATCACCCGCTACAACTGGAGCAGCTACTACGCCCTGGCGGTGATTGAGTTGGGGCGCGAGGTGGCAGCGGCGCTGCCGAAGTAATTACGCCCAACCATGGGCATTGCGAGCCCCCGGTTTCGGAGGCCGAAACTGCATACGGACCATGAACCGTGGTTTCGTCACTGCGAGCGAAGCGCGGCAGTCCATGCATTCAAAAGTCATGGATTGCTTCACTTCGTTCGCAATGACAGAGTGGAGGCCCGCAATGACCAAATGGGTTCTTGGAGAGGACGCAGTTCGAGCGCATATGTGCCAACGACCTGCAGTTGCTGCCAGTCGAGACAGCGTCGTTTCACAAAGCTGCATGATGGCCATGGATGCCGCTGCCGGGTTGCGCACTGGCGACGCACTGCATCTTGCGTGCGCCCTGGAAGCAAAGGCACAAGGAATCGTTACTTTAGACACCATCCTGGCCAAGAACGCCAAGCGCTTCAAGCTCAAGCTAGTGGCGATATAGCGGCGCGCGGTTGGTTGCCGCTCCTGAATCACAGCAGCAGATCAAGCTGCTTGGCCGGATCGGCGGCGGCGTGTTTGAATAGTTCAAGTTCTGGAACCCGAATCAATTCCTGCGCCTGCTCGGGGCTGCCGTGGAGCCACTGCTCCCAATCCGCGCGCTCAAGGGAGACAACGGTGCGTTTGTCCTGCTGGTCGGGGGGCAACTTGGGGTCGGGCTTGTGCATCAAGCCCAGCAACGGGTGGCCGTCGCAATTCTGGGTGATCATGGTGTAGCTGGGCACCACTTCCCCCGTTTGCGGATCGACCCATTCCGACCAGAGCCCGGCCAATGCCCAGGGCTTGCCATCCGAGCGCCAGAACCGCCACCAGATATTCTTGCCCGTGCCCCAGTACGGCTCATCAAAAGACTCTGCCGGAATGATGCAGCGCTGCCCCTTGCGCCACGCAGCGCGGTAGGTGGGCGCGCTGGCCATGCGCTCGCGCCTGGCGTTGTTGGTACTCATGCGCTGGCCATTGGGCAAGGTGGGGATTCGGCTGTGCGCGTGCGGCGCAATCATGCCCCACTGCGCAACAATGGCGCGGCCAGGCACCACGATCGGCCCGGGCTTGAGCGGTGCCACCGTTGCGGCGTACTCCCCCACCGGCGCAGCCACCGCATAGGCCATGCTGATCTTTTGCGGCCCGACCGGGCT